>JALVAU010000468.1 GCA_027011025.1 Campylobacteraceae bacterium
TACATTTCAAACTTCCTCACTAAAGCTACGCCTTTGGCGAGAGTGTTTACATTTCAAACTTCCTCACTAAAGCTACGCCTTTGGCGAGAGTGTTTACATCTTTGATTTATTATTGATTATATCAATATTTAAGAAATTAATATAATCAATTTTAAACTATTAAACTATTTTCTCAACTTGTGAATACAATATCTCAACAGGTGTACTTCTTCCAAATATTGATACATTTAGTCTAAGTTTTCCATGTTCCATATCATACTCTTCAACCATGCCTGTAAAGTTAGCAAAAGGGCCTTCTGTGATTCTGACACTCTCTCCATTTTCAAAAAATATTTTTGGTTTTGGAGCGCCTCTTTTTTCTACTTTTTCAAGTATGACACTTATATCTTTTTCGCTAAGTGGAGTTGGCCTCTTAGACTCTCCAATAAATCTTCCAACTTTTGGAAGTGATTGGATTTTTTGCCAAAGTGCAGTATCTAAATCGATCTCAATAAAAGCATATCCTGGATAGATACTTCTCTCAGTGATTTTTTTCTCACCATTTTTAACTTCTATAACATCTTCTGTAGGCACAAGTATATTCTTAAGTTTTTCTTCAACTCCGTTATCTCTAACTAGAGTTTCAATTGCTCTCTTTACACTTTGTTCACTTCCAGCATATGTTTGTATAGCATACCATTTATGTGACATAACTTACCTGCTATATTATATTTGATAATGTAAAAGACATAATCATGTCAATTATAGCTAAAAACAATGAGACTGCTGCAACAACAACAAATACAGATATAAAAGCATTTCTAATTTGATCTTTTGTAGGAAAGATTACTTTAGATAACTCTAATTTGGCTTGTTGATAATAACTTTTAAATTTTTCCATTGTATCACCTTAGACTAGTGGCAGGGCAGGAGGGATTCGAACCCGCAACCTGCGGTTTTGGAGACCGACGCTCTACCAATTGGAGCTACTGCCCTACATTATGAGTTAAGTTTTTACTCTTAACTCTTTAATTTTACTTCTTTATGTATTGTATGTTTTTTTAGTCTTGGACAATACTTGCTCAACTCTAACTTTTCAGTATTAGTTTTACTATTTTTTGTAGTAGTATAGTTAATATCGCCACACTCACTACATTTTAGACCTATTTTAATTGTCATTGAATTTTCCTTCTATATCAAACAGAAGAGTCTTTGGACTCTTCTGTTTCTAAAACTTATTTATTTATTTTTGAAACGACACCGGCACCAACAGTTCTACCACCCTCACGGATTGCAAATCTAGTACCTTCATCCAATGCAATTGGAGTAATCAACTCTACATTAATCTTAACATTATCACCTGGCATAACCATCTCAGTACCCTCAGGTAGTGTGATTGAACCTGTAACATCTGTAGTTCTTACATAAAATTGTGGTCTATAGTTATTAAAGAATGGTGTATGTCTTCCACCCTCTTCTTTGCTAAGGATATAAACTTCAGCTTCAAAGTTTGTATGAGGAGTGATTGAGCCTGGCTTACAAAGAACCATACCTCTTTCAACATCTTCTTTTTTTGTTCCTCTAAGAAGGATACCACAGTTGTCACCAGCTTCACCTTGATCCATCTCTTTATGAAACATTTCAACACCGGTTACTGTTGTTTTTTGAGTATCTTTAATACCTACGATTTCTATCTCTTCACCAACTTTAATTGTACCCTTTTCAATTCTACCTGTTACAACTGTACCACGACCTGAAATTGAGAAAACATCTTCAACTGGCATTAAGAAATCTTGATCAGTATCTCTAACTGGAGTTGGAATATACGCATCAACTTCAGCCATTAACTCTAGTATTTTCTCTCCCCACTCACCAACAGTACCAGCTTTTGCTTCTTCAAGAGCCTTTAGAGCTGAGCCTGCAACGATTGGAGTATCATCACCTGGGAAGTCATATTCACTAAGTAGTTCTCTTATTTCCATCTCTACCAATTCTAGTAATTCTTCATCATCAACCATATCTGATTTATTCATAAATACTACTATATAAGGAACACCAACTTGGCGAGAAAGCAAAATGTGCTCTCTAGTTTGTGGCATAGGACCATCAGCTGCAGAAACAACTAAAATAGCGCCATCCATTTGAGCAGCACCTGTAATCATATTTTTAACATAATCCGCGTGACCAGGACAGTCAACATGTGCATAGTGACGGTTATCTGTCTCATACTCGATATGAGAAGTTGCGATTGTGATTCCTCTTTCTCTCTCTTCTGGTGCATTATCTATACCATCAAAGTCTTTAAAATCTGCTAGACCTTTGCTTGATAGTACTGCTGAAATTGCAGCTGTTAGAGTTGTTTTACCGTGGTCAACATGACCAATTGTACCTACATTTACATGTGGTTTCGTTCTTGAATACTTTTCCTTTGCCATTTCTTCCTCCGTTAGGGTTTAATTTATGATATTTTATGTTTTATATATTATTATAAAACGGTTATTCTTAATGTTATGGAGCTCATAGAGGGAATTGAACCCTCGACCTCTTCCTTACCAAGGAAGTGCTCTACCTCTGAGCCATATGAGCCCAAAGTGCTCATCAACTAACTTATTTTCCAAACAATGATAACAAAATGATTATATATTTAATGATTAGAGCAGTGAACTTATTCGCAATAATAAAAAGAGAAAAAATTCAACAGCTCCCAGTAAATAAAATCTGGAGCGGGAGACGGGACTCGAACCCGCGACCCCCAGCTTGGAAGGCTAATGCTCTAGCCAACTGAGCTACTCCCGCAAATGTTAAATGGTGGTGAGAGAAGGATTCGAACCTTCGAAGGTAAAAACCAGCAGATTTACAGTCTGCCCTCGTTGGCCACTTGAGTATCTCACCCTTTATAACTACCATTTTTGTCTGGTCAAACACTGTTACGATTCACAAAAAAATGGAGCTGGCAAACGGACTTGAACCGCCGACCTGCTGTTTACAAGACAGCTGCTCTACCAACTGAGCTACGCCAGCACCTAATTTGTGAGGTGAAATTATATCTCAAATATACTTTAATGTCAATACTTTTTGCTATAATGATGCAAATATTTACTTAAGAGGTGAAAAACATGGATACAATTTTTGAAAAAATGGGTCTGTTCTATCTAGGAAAGGAGAGTAAAGCCGATACACTCGAACTCTACAAGTCAAAACATTTAACAACTCATGCAGCTATCATCGGTATGACAGGCTCGGGGAAAACCGGTTTGGGCATAGGCATAATCGAAGAAGCTGCTATTGATAATATTCCCTCAATAATAATAGACCCAAAAGGAGATATGGGCAACCTCTGCTTAGATTTTCCAAATATGCAAGCCAGTGATTTTAAACCATATATCGATCCTGTTGCTGCTCAAAATAAAAATTTAAACATAGATGAAATGGCACAAAACACAGCAACTATGTGGAAAGAAGGCATAGAGTCTTTCGGTCAAGATTTATCGAGAGTTAAAAAACTAGCAACCGTGCCAAAGACTATATACACACCCGGAAGTTCTGCCGGTGTTAGCGTAAATATTCTGGGCAGCTTCAATGCTCCAAATGCTGAAATATTGGAGGATTCGGATATATTTGCTTCACTGATAAATTCAACCACGACTTCCCTGCTCTCTTTGATCGGTATTGATTCTAATCCTATCAGCTCAAAAGAGCATCTACTCATCTCAAATATTTTTAATTTTTATTGGACAAAGGGTAAATCTTTGAGCTTAGAAGATTTGATAGGATATATTGCATCTCCTCCATTTAAAAAAATAGGCGTCTTAAATCTAAAAACATTTTATCCTCAAAGTGACAGAATGAAACTTGCGATGCTCTTAAACAATATAATCTCTTCTATAACTTTCTCATCTTGGATCAAAGGAGAGGCACTTGATATACAAAATATGCTTTATGATGAAAATGGAAAGGCAAAAATCTCTATCTTTTCAATTTCACATTTAAATGATAATGAAAGGATGTTTTTTGTCACTATTTTATTAAATGCTTATATAAATTGGATGAGAGCACAAAGAGGAAGTTCTATACTAAAATCCATACTCTATATGGATGAAATATTCGGTTTTTTTCCTCCTACCAAAAATCCACCCTCAAAAGAACCTATGTTGCTTTTACTTAAGCAAGCAAGAGCTTTTGGTACCGGTGTAATACTAAGCACCCAAAATCCTGTCGATATAGACTATAAAGGACTATCAAATATAGGAACTTGGTTTATAGGAAAGCTTCAAACAAAACAAGATATCAACAAAGTGCTCGATGGTGTTGCCGCAAAATCAAACTTAAGCAAAAATGAAATATCCAAAGAAATTGCAACACTAAAAGAGAGACATTTTTTTCTAAAAAATGTACATGTAGAGCAGACAAGTGAATTTTATACTAGATGGGTACTCTCATATCTAAAAGGTCCTATGAGTAAAAATGATATCAAGCGACTTATGAAAGACAAAAAAGAGAGTTTAAAAGAAGATATAGATTTAACAACTCCGAAAACAGCAAAAAGCACGAATAAAAAGATGATTCTATCTGATGCCATAAAAGAGTATTTTAATGATACTAATATAAATTCCGGTGAGCCTTTTTATCCTTATATGTATGGTGTCGTAGAGTTGAGATTTTACAACCTTAAAAGAGATATAGATACTGCAGAAAAACTATATCTAAAACTTGAATTAAGAGACGATTTAACATCTATTGATTGGAGCCAAAGCATAGAAGAAGAGAAACCTGAATTTACTTCTAAGCCAAACAACAACGCAAGTTATGCCCCTTTGCCTTCAATCATCACAAATGCAAGAAATCTAAATTCATGGGAAAAGGAACTCTCAAATTTCATATATAACACTAAACGACTAAAGCTTTATAGTTGTAAAGCTTTAAAGATGGAGTCAAACTTAGGACAAAGTAGGCAGGATTTTATACTTGAAGTACAAGATGTTTTAAATCAAAAAAGAGATGAAAAAATTGAAAAAATTAAATCTCAATTTCAAAACAGATACGACAGGCTTGAAGATAAGTTACAAAGGCTTATATTTAGATTGGAAAAAGAGGAAGCAGAAGTAAAATCAAAAACAACTGATACATTTATCAGTATCGGGATGACAGTGCTTGGTGCAATATTTGGCAGAAAAGCGATCTCCGCCTCAACAATCAGCAGGGGAGCTTCTGCCATCAGAAAAGGCAAAGGCATCTTGAAAGAAAAAAATGATGTAAAAAATACACAACTATTGATAGATAATGTGAACGAAGATATGAAACAACTTGAATATGACCTAAATGATGAAATCAAAAAAATAGAAGAGACATTAGACATTTCAAATTACGAGATAGGTGATATCGCAATTAAACCAAGAAGAAGTGATGTGTCTATAAAAGATATTGCTATACTGTGGGAAAGATAGATGAAAATTCTTTTTTCACCAAGTGAAACCAAAAGTGATTTAGCGCTAAATAGCCACATCAATAAAGACTCTTTTTGCTGTAAAGATTTATATGCGAAACGAATGGAAGTTATAAATAAATATCAAGATATTTTAAACTCTAAAGACATAGAG
>JALVAU010000469.1 GCA_027011025.1 Campylobacteraceae bacterium
AAATGATACTTTTGGTCATATAGCAGGAGATAAGACCCTTATATATATGACTAGATTGATCTATAATTCCATAAGAAAAGGCATTAGAGTTTATAGATATGGCGGGGAAGAGTTTATAGTATTGCTAAATAGATCACAAAAAGAAGATGCCATAAAAGCAACACAAAGAATAATCAAAAATGCTGATGAGAGTAAATTATTGTACAAAGGCAACACTATACATCTGACACTAAGTGCAGGAATAAGCAATCATATAAAAGGTGATACTCCAAGTTCCATAATAGACAGAGCCGATAAAGCTTTATACATTGCTAAAAACTCTGGTAAAAATTGCTATAAAATAGGATAAAACACAATGGAAAACATATCACTTTTTGATATAATATCACTATCTTTAATAATAATTTTAGGCATCAAAGGTGTTATAAATGGCTTTATAAAAGAGGTTTTTGGTCTAGTTGGGATCGTTGGGGGTATTTTTTTAGCCTCTAGATACGCTCAAAATGCGGGTGAATTTATTCAACAAAATCTGTACAACTTTGAAAATAAAGCATCTTTGTATTTGATTGGTTTTATAGCAGTAATGATTCTATTTTGGATACTCTGTCTGTTTGTAGGCTATCTTATAGCTAGATTACTCAAAATGAGTGGATTGGGTGGTCTTGATAAATTAGCCGGTTTTTTAGTGGGAAGCTTGAAGATTTTTTTGGTTTTTTCAATACTAGCAGTTGCTCTTTCAAATATAGCTTTTATAAAGTCAAGAACAGACAAATATATGAAAAAAAGCTTTATGTATCCTATTTTCATAGATGTTGGCAGATATATAGTTAAGCTAGATACAAACAATATAATAAATAGTGTCACTCCCTCAAAAGATGATGATTCATCAAAATTATAGTTTTGGAGATTTTGTAAATGCCTATGTTAGAAAATATTGAATATGATAATTTGATTGAAGAGTTTAAAACTGTTCTTAGAAAAAATTCACTTAAATTCACAAAGCAGAGAGAAACGATACTTCAAACACTGTATAATTTTCCCGGACATTTTTTGCCTGAAGAGTTTTATCTTCTCATCAAAGAAAATAATCCAAAATCAAATATTGGAATAGCAACCATCTACAGAACCCTAAATCTACTTGAAAACTCAGATATAGTTACCACAATCTCTTTTGGAAAAAATGGTAAAAAATACGAACTTGCAAACAAACCACACCACGACCATCTGATTTGTAAAAATTGTGGCTTAATAATAGAATTCGAGGATAAAAATATAGAAAAAAAACAGAAGGATATAGCAGAGAAAAATGGATTTACACTAACAAATCATATAATGCAGCTATATGGCGTATGCCCAAGGTGCAAAAAGAAGCAAAGTAAAAAACAGGTTACACAGTAAAAAATAAGGCTACTAGCTTTTGCGGGGTCTAAAGTTTTATGGAGACTTTATCTCTGTAAAAAACAGATAACTGATTTTGTGCACTACACAATAAGTAAAACTCCTAGCTTTAGTAGAGCGTGAATCTGCCCATAAATTTTCCTTCGAGAATGTAAAAAATCTTGAATCACTATTTATGGACATAGATGACAAGTAAGTAAGCATTTCTCACCAATAGGTGAAGCTTTAGTAGAGCGTGAATCTGCCCATAAATTTTCCTTCGAGAATGTAAAAAATCTTGAATCACTATTTATGGGCAGAGATGACAATAAAATAAAAAAGGCAGATAAATTGATATTTGAAAATCAATACGAACAACAAAGAATACAAAAATCAAATGATTTAAGAGATTTAGGAGCAAATCCTTACACTCATAATATACAAAAAGATACTTCAACACAAGAGTTCCTAGCTAAATATAGCTATCTTAAAGAAGAAGAGAATAGACGAGACGAGAGCAAGACTCACAAATTAGCAGGAAGAATTAAATTCTTAAGACACATGGGCAAGGCTGCCTTTGCAAAAATAGAGGATGAAAAAGGACTTTTGCAGATCTATTTTAGTAGAGACGAAATAGGGGCAGATTGGTTTAAGAGTATAAAAAAACTTATAGAGGTAGGTGATATCATCAGTGTAAGCGGATTTCCTTTTGTAACAAAAACAGGAGAACTATCTCTACATGTAAAAACTTTACAACTTGCTACAAAATCCATCACACCTCTTCCTGAAAAATTTCATGGACTTACAGACAAAGAGTTGAGATACAGAAAAAGATATCTTGATATGATAATGAATCAAGATGTAAAAGAGACCTTTAGGCTAAGAAGTAAAATTGTGAGTTCAATCAGACATTTTTTTGAAGATAGGAATTTTTTAGAAGTAGAAACCCCTATGATGCACCCGATTGCAGGCGGAGCAAATGCAAAACCTTTTGTTACACACCATAATGCTCTTGGAGTTGAGCGATTTTTAAGAATTGCACCTGAGCTATACTTAAAGAGATTAGTAGTAGGTGGCTTTGAATCTGTATTTGAAATAAACAGAAATTTTAGAAATGAGGGAATGGATCAGACCCATAACCCTGAATTTACCATGATAGAATTTTATTGGGCATACCATAATTACCATGATTTAATGAACCTTACCGAAGAGCTTTTCACATATCTATTGGAAAAATTAAATCTTCCTAAAAAGATAGGGTTTGGAGATATACAGATTGATTTTTCAAAACCATTTAAAAAAATATCATTTAGAGACTCTTTAGTAGAGATCGGAAATGTACCTGATAGTATCTTGGATGATAGGGATAAAATAGTAGAATTTTTAAATCAAAAAGGCGAAGATATAGATAAAAACTTACCTATAGGCAAACTGTATGAAGAGATGTTTGATCTTTTTGTAGAGGAGAAGTTGATAGATCCAACTTATATCATAGATTACCCTATAGAGATAAGCCCGTTAGCAAGGAGAAATGAAAAAAATCCAAATATAGCGGAGAGATTTGAACTTTTTATAGCCGGTCGCGAAGTGGCAAATGGATTTAATGAATTAAATGATCCACTAGATCAATATGAAAGATTTCTGAAACAGATAGAGGCAAAAAACGCAGGAGATGATGAAGCTTGTGAGATGGATGAGGATTATGTGAAAGCTTTAGGCTATGGACTTCCCCCAACAGCAGGTGAGGGTTTGGGCATAGATAGACTTGTAATGCTCTTGGCAAACGAACAGTCTATCAGAGATGTTATACTATTTCCAGCAATGAAACCGATAGAAAAAACAGATATAAAGGAAGAGATAAAATGAGTATATTAAAAAATGAAGATCCAGTCATTTATGACTTAACACAAAAAGAGTTGCAAAGACAAACTAATCATTTAGAGATGATTGCTAGTGAAAACTTTACATATCCTGCTGTTATGGAGGCTATGGGTAGTGTTTTTACAAACAAGTATGCCGAGGGATATCCAAACAAGAGGTATTATGGTGGGTGTGAATTTGCAGATAAAGTTGAGCAACTAGCGATTGATAGAGCTTGTGAGCTTTTTGGATGTAAATTTGCAAATGTTCAACCAAACTCCGGAAGCCAAGCAAATCAAGGTGTTTATCAAGCACTTTTAAAACCTTATGATAAGTTATTGGGTATGGATTTAAGTCAGGGTGGGCACTTGACTCATGGCTCAAAAGTAAGTAGTTCCGGGAAAACTTACTCTAGTTTCTTTTACGGTGTAGATGAAAATGGAAGAATTGATTATGAGAAAGTCAGAGAGATAGCTCTAGTAGTTCAACCTAAAATCATAGTTTGCGGTGCAAGTGCATATCCAAGAGTGATAGATTTTGCTAAATTTAGGGCTATAGCCGATGAAGTAGGAGCATATCTTTTTGCTGATATAGCCCATTTTGCAGGTCTTGTGGCTGCCGGTGAACATCCTAGCCCATTTCCACACTGTCATGTAGTAACAACAACTACACATAAAACCCTAAGAGGGCCTAGAGGCGGATTAATCATGACCAATGATGAGGATATAGCCAAAAAGATTAACAGTGCTATATTTCCCGGAATTCAAGGTGGTCCTTTAGTACATGTGATAGCGGCAAAGGCTGTCGGATTTGCATACAATCTAAAACCAGAATGGAAAGAGTATGCAAAAAATGTTAAATCAAACACAAAGGTATTGGCTGATATACTAATGAAAAGGGGCTATGATGTTGTAAGTGGCGGTACAGATAATCACCTGATACTTGTCTCTTTTTTAGATAAAGACTTTAGCGGAAAAGATGCAGATATTGCTCTTGGCAATGGCGGAATAACCGTAAATAAAAACACAGTACCGGGAGAGAAAAGAAGTCCTTTTGTAACAAGCGGAGTAAGAATCGGGAGTGCTGCCCTGACTGCTAGAGGTATGGGAGCAGAAGAGTTTAAAATCATAGCAAACAGGATCGCAGATATCTTAGATGATATCGAAAACACAGAGTTACAAAAAAGCATAAAAGAAGAGATGAAAGAGTTAGCAAGCAACTTTATTATCTATGATAGACCAACATATTAGGAGTAGTCATGTACAATATTGATACCACACTGATAAAAATTGATACTTCTCACTATTGGATAAAAAGGGATAAAATAGTCCAAAAAATTTCCCATAATGGAAGAACTTTTTTTGATAAATTTGAGAGAGTTGATGAAAAACTGACAAATCAAATAGTAAAAGAGCATTTAGCAGGAAATATTACTGTTGCACACTCATTGATCAACAGATCTAATAAGGTTGAAAATATTGTCATAGACTACAATGGTAGAAACACACAAAAATTTTGGCACAGGGCACAGTTATTGCTTAGGGAAGAGGGATATATAAATTTTACTGCTTATGAAAGCAAAACTCCCGGGCACCTGCACCTTTATATACATAAGGGGCATACAACTTTCCAGGAGGGATGTCAAATAGCAAAGCTAATTTCTATGAAATTAGCACAAAAGATGCCAAGAGAGTGGAAGATGTTCCCAAGTACTGATTTTCCAAAAGAGTTCAACATCCTAACTCTTCCATATAAAATTTATAATAAAGAGAGGGGTGCATCTTGGTCCAAACATATGTAAGGAGTGATTATGGAAAGCAAAAATGAATTGAGTGATATAGTTTTAGAAAAAGATGATGGAAAGAGTTTGAAAATCAAAAGAGTATTGATCATAATTGCTATTTTAATCATAGTGTTTTTAATATCTCTCTTGTCAATGAAACTAATAAATAATCCTGCTAAAAATGAGACAAAAAATATAGTTTTACCACCAGAACCGACTGCAAATGTACAAAAAACACAAAATAGTGATGAGCTTTTCAAGCAAGTTCCTATTTTAGAAGAGAATAATACAAAAAAGGATAATTTTGACAATATTGTAAAAAACTTAAAAAACAGAGAGATGAAATCTGAACAAAATGATATTAAAAAAAGTGTAAAGACAGAACAACCTCAAGATAAAAAGATAGTAACTCAAGTAAAACCGGTAGTAGAAGCAGCAGTTAAACCATCACTCAAACAAGACAAGGCTCCAGCAAAAAAAGTATATAAAAACATCACTACAAAAGCTGGCAGAAAAGGAGTATATATAC
>JALVAU010000470.1 GCA_027011025.1 Campylobacteraceae bacterium
AGCTACTATTTTTCCACCATAGTTTCCACCCTCCGGACCCATATCTATCACAAAATCACTATTTTTTATTATATCCATATTATGCTCAATAACCAATACACTATTACCTAGATCTCTTAAATGGTGTAAGACTTTAACCAGCCTGTCTATATCTGCAAAATGAAGCCCTGTAGTTGGCTCATCAAGTATATAAAGAGTATTTCCCGTATCTCTCTTACTAAGCTCTTTTGATAGTTTTATCCTTTGTGCCTCGCCACCGCTAAGTGTTACTGCATTTTGCCCCAAAGTGATATACTCTAGCCCTACATCACATAGAGTCTGGAGTATTTGTCTAATCTTTGGAATTGGCTTGAAAAATTCATAAGCCTCCCCTACACTCATCTGCAAAATATCGGCTATAGATTTTCCTCTGTATAAAATCTCCAAAGTTTGAGCATTATATCTTTTGCCTCCACATGTATCACACTTTACCATGATGTCTGGCAAAAAGTGCATCTCTATCTTTATCTCACCCTCACCTTGACACTTTTCACATCTTCCCCCTTTTACATTAAAGGAGAATCTGCCTATCTTATAACCTCTTAGCTGTGCCTCTTTCGTCCTTGAAAAAAGAACCCTAATCTCATCCATTACGCCTGTATAAGTGGCAGGATTACTTCTTGGAGTCCTGCCTATTGGACTTTGGTCAAGATATATAACCTTATCGAGCTGTTCTAGTCCCAAGCACTCTACTCCAGAGACTTTTTTTACTTTTCTAGCTCTATTTAGAAGCTCTTTTGCAACCGGCAAAAGAGTTTGGAGAATCAAAGAACTCTTTCCGCTACCACTGACACCTGTGATGCTAACCAAGTTTCCAAGTGGAATTTTTACACTTAAGTTCTGTATGTTGTTGATATTTACATTTTTTAGCTCTAGCCATCTGTTTTGAGGATTATTGTGTCTATAATTTATAGTTTTAGTTCCATTTAGATATTGAGCCGTAAGAGTGTTACTCTTTTTTAAATCCTCATAAGTCCCGCTAAATATAACCTCTCCGCCAAACTTTCCGGCTCCGGGACCAATATCGACTATAAAATCAGCTGCCTCTATCGTCTCTTTGTCATGTTCGACTACTATAACGCTATTTCCTTTTTGTTGCAAATTTTTTAGTGTCTCTATTAACTTTAATGTATCTCTTTCATGTAGCCCAATACTAGGCTCATCAAGCACATACATCACTCCTGTAAGACCACTTCCTATCTGTGAAGCTATCCTTATCCTTTGAGCCTCACCGCCACTGATACTCCTTGCATCTCTGCCCAAAGAGATATACCCTAAACCAACATTATATAAAAAATACAATCTCTCTCTAACCTCTTTTAAAATTGGTTTAGCAATCAACTCTTGCTGATTTGTAAAATATGCAAAATTTTCAACATTTTGGAAAAACTCCAATGTCTTATCTATGGGTAAATCTAATATATCTCCTATCCCTTTATCGGCTACTTTTACCGCCAAATGTTCAGGTTTTAGTCTATGGCCTTGGCAGTTATCACAAACTTTCTCGCTCATATATTCACCAATGTCTTTTTCATCTTTTAGCATATTGTAGGCTATCTTTATAACACCATCAAACTTTCTTCTTAGTCTGTGTCTCTTCCAAGTAAATACCGCATCTTCGACACCACCATGTAAAATTGCCTTTTTTTGATGCTCTTTTAGTTCGCAAAATGGCACTTTTGTATCGATTTCACTTGCTTCACAAAAGGCTTTTAAGTATTTTGCATAGTAGCTTTTATTGAAACCGTAAAATATCTTTATAGCACCCTCTTCTATACTCCTATCTTCATCTATTATCTTTGACATATCAAGAGTATATCTTATGCCTAGTCCATCACAAACAGGACAAGCCCCTTTTGGTGAATTGAATGAAAATGACAGGGGCTCTAGCAGATCAAAACTTATCTTACAATCAAAACAGGCTCTATGTTCACTATAGTGAATCAATGAGCTAGAGAGCCCAAGTTCATCACTATTTAAAATCTCAACTTCTAGTTCTCCATAGCTCTCTTTGAGTGCTTTTTCTATATCGCTTGCAACTCTTTGTCTATTCTCCTCTTTTAGAATCACTCTATCTACGACAACTTTTATAGTGTGTTTTTTAGTCTTACTAAGCTCTATCTCTTCATCAAGTCTCACCATCACACCATCAACCATAGCCCTAACATAACCTTTGTGCCTGAGGGATTCTATAAGATCAGAAAATGCTCCTTTCTTTTCTCTTATGAGCGGAGCTAAAAGAACTACTTTTGAATTTTGAGGAAGCTTCAAAACCTGTTCAATTATATCTGCTCCACTCATAGAAGATATTGCCTTGCCACACTTGTGACAATATTGTGTTCCTACTCTGGCATAAAGAAGTCTTAAATAATCATATATCTCTGTAATTGTTCCAACGGTTGAGCGAGGGTTTTTGCTTGTTGTCTTTTGATCTATCGCAATCGCCGGTGTCAAACCCTCTATCTTATCAACCTCTGGCTTTCCTATTCTGTCTAAAAATTGTCTGGCATAAGAAGATAAGGATTCCATATATCTTCTTTGGCCTTCAGCATAAAGAGTATCAAAGGCAAGGGTACTTTTTCCACTTCCGCTAAGCCCTGTAAAAACTACAAGCTTGTTTTTTGGGATTTGCAAAGTTATATCTTTTAGATTGTGCTCTTTTGCACCATATATTTTTATCATTATATTCCTGTTAAAAGTTTATTTAATGTTAAAGCAAATAGAACAACATACAAAATCATCAACAATTTTTTCTGTAAATCTCTTCTTATGATATGTGAGCGTTTTGCTCCAAAATAGACACCCACTAATGAACCGCAACCTAGAATTATTCCTGAGCGATAATCCATAAGACCATGCATAGAGAAGCTAATAAGCCCTGAAACCGAAGAAAAAACTACAAAAAGTAGTGAAGTTGAAACTGCTCTTTTTATATCAAAATGTAAAAATCCCACCATAATGGGTGTCAAAAACAGAGCACCTCCTATGCCTATACTAATAGCTATCATACCGACAAAAAACCCGACAAAAAAGAGTAAGATTTTTGATTCATTTGGAGGTGCTACCGGTTCTGCTGGAGCCTTGAAAAATTTATATAGTGAACCAAGTAGTGAGAGAGCAAAAAAAGCAAGTAAAACCCAAGATGGAAGATGTGAGACTATATATCCGCTAAATTGTGCACCTAAAAATCCACCAAGTCCTAAAGTTATACCATTTTGCAATCTTAGCATTTGATTTTTATAATTCACAAAAGAGCCAAAAACAGAAGAGAAAACCATAAGTATAATCGATACACCAATGGCAGTCTTTACACCATACCCTAAGTAGATAAGGCTAGGCACTAAAACAGTACCCCCACCAATACCAAAAAAACCAGATGCAAATCCTACAATAGCACCTAAAATCAATAAAACTATAAACATATCTATCCTCTTTGAAAAAAGATATTATACTCCAAGAGCACTTAAGAATACCTCTAATAGTAGGCGATACCCACAACATATCTAGCTCTTGCCTATTCCTTTAATCAACAATTTAAATAATTTAAACTATAATAGTGTATAAAATTTAAAGAGGTTAGATGAAAAGCACTATTGAAGATTCTGCCAAAATCTTTTTTGAAGATATTTTGGGCTTAAAAATTACACAAGCAAAGACTTTAGGGAAAAATTTCTACTGTGCATCAATTCCTATATATCAAAATGGCTTGGAATTGAATTGGTTTCTTTTTTTTAAAAAACCAACCATAAAGAAAACTGCTCAGATTTTATTGCTAGAAGATGACATAGACGAAGATAGTATAGATGATTTGCTAAAAGAGGTATCAAATCAGATAATTGGTTTAGCAAAAGTAAAACTTGAAGAGAAAAATCCAAATATATCGTACAAACTAGGAACTCCTGAGTTTCTAGGAAATATATCTGCCCCTATACCTATAAAACTAAACAATAATATTTTATATAAAGTGTGTAATAGAACATTTTTAATAGCGCAGAAAGCACAAAATGGATAAAAGCAAAATGGATCAGGACGATAAAGAGTACTTAGAGGAGAAACTGTTGTCCGGTTATGAAAATCTACTTGATATAAATGTTGATTTTATAGCAGAGCTTGGGACAACATTTTTAACTATAAGTGAATTGCTCAAATTTGAAAAAGGTTCTGTTATTGATTTGGGAAAGCCAGCAGGTGAGAGTGTAGAACTGTTTATCAATAAAAAAATTTTTGGAAAAGGTGAAGTTATGGTCTATGAAAAAAATCTAGCTATAAGAATAAACGAAATTCTAGATTCAAAAAGCGTGATACAGTACTTCAAAAAAGAGATAATGTAATCATGAAATTTTTTATACTGTGTCTAGTTTTCGCCTCTCAAATTTTTGCAGTTAATCTTCTAACTTACAATCTATATGAGAGAAGCGATAGGGTTGATCTTATGTTATCATTTGACTCTCCGTTTGATGGAAAAATTTTTCAGGATAAAAAAGGCGATACGATAGCATTAAAACTAAACGATCTAAGCTACAACAGGCTTATAAAAAAAGATATAAATTCAAAAATAGTACAAAAAATAACAATAGAGCCAAACAGAAATTTCCTAAAAATTTTCATAGAGAGTAAAAATGGTATAGGAGTAATTGCTTCAAAAACTACTGATGGTTTTGGATTGAGAATCAGAGTCAAGCTTACAAGCAAAGCAAAGCAAAGCAAAACAGATACGCTTGGCTTTTTACAAAAAAACACAAAACAGATAAAAACTGATGAGAGCTCACTAGATAGCAGATATATGATTGTCGTGATTATACTGTTTCTTTTGCTGATGCTAATGCTTTGGATAAAAAAAAGATACTCAAACAACAATATAACTAGAGATAAAAATTCTTGGCTTTTTAAAAGAACTTCTAAGAATCAAAATGGCATCAAGCTGATATACAGAAAACAGATAGATTCTAATAATTCAGTTGTATTATTAGAGTTTGAAAATCGCAAATATCTTGTCATGAGTGGAAATTCAAATGTTTTACTAGATACTTTTGGAGAAAATGAAGTCCAAAATAAAGGTGATTTTGAAAAAGCTTTTGAAGATAATAGAAAAAAACTTGACGATTTTTTAAAACTACAAGATCAAAAATTAGAAAAATACAAAGCTAAAGCATCTGATGATTTTAGTAAGGATTTTGAATTTTACAAATGATAAAAGCAAGTGAAAAAACTCAAAGAGTAAAATATATGAGACTTTTAGAAAAATTTCTAAAGAGCTCAATTACAATCTTAAAGCTAGAAGATTTTAACTACGATTTATTTCAAAAAAGATCACTTAAGATATACAATCTTATAAAAAAAATAGACGACATAAGAGTTGATTCCGGATACTTTAAATCTCTTCAAAATTTTGTAGAGCTAACTATGTCAACCCTAGAAAATGAGAATTTAAAGGCAGAAGAGAAAAGATCACTACTCCTTAAAGAAGTCAATCTG
>JALVAU010000471.1 GCA_027011025.1 Campylobacteraceae bacterium
GGTTGCTCCATTGGCAAGAGAGATAAAAAAGATAAGTCCTATGATAAAACTAGATATAGGTGCTAAAATCGCAAAAAAAGTAAAAATAGAGTTTGCGATTTTTTTAACTTTTATCGAGTATAGATACAGCAATCCTAAAAACAGAGAACTGATGAGAGGTATTAAAACAATCCATGCTAAAAAACTGCTACTCATAGTGTGCCTTTTTGCTTTAGAGTATTATAATCATCTATATTCGCTGATTTTTTCAGTCTAAACATAGCAACTATCAATGATAAAAAAACAGCAGCTTCAGAAGCTGCTATTGCCATAACCATCATAGCAATAATTTGTCCATCTATATCACCAAAATATTTACTCAGAGTTACTAGCATTAGATTTATAGCATTTAACATTAATTCCAAGGACATATAGATTATAAATATATTTTTTCTACTTATAAGTCCTATAATGCCTAGGCTGAAAAGTAAAATACAGAGTGATATGTAAGACATGAAAGAGGCTTCTATCATCTTCTCTCCTTTTTTCTTGCCAACACAATAGAGCCGATAAGTGCCACCAAAAGCAGTATTGAAATAGCTTCAAAAGGGAGAAGCCATCCTCTAAAAAGTGCATTTCCCAGCATCTTTATGTCTCCAAAATTATCAATTTTTGTGCTAAAATCTTCTATATGGGGCATTCTTGCAAAGGCAGTAAATAATAGGTAATCCATAGGTGCTAGCACAATGGCAATAAGTAGCATTGTCATATATTTATTAGGCTCTTTTGGGGTATGATCCTGCCTGATATTTAAAAACATGATAATGAAGAGCAAAAGTGCGATGATGGCACCCGCATATATTATAATCTGCACCATAAACAAAAATGAAGCACTGAGTAGTGCATATAGACCAGCAAGAGCCATGACGGTCACTACAAAACTAAGCGCACTGTGCATCGTACTTGATAGCGTGATCATTCCAACTGCTCCTGTGAGGGCAAATAGTGATAGTATTAAGAAAAGAATATCCGTCATAGTTCACCCCTAAAAGCTTTATTTGCCAATAATTTTTCTCTGTTTAGCACAAAATCCTCTCTTTTGGTGGCAACAAAACTAAAAATTCCTGTATCCATCCTGATGGCATCACATGGACAAGCTTCCGCACAGCCACCGCAAAATACGCACTCTAACAAATCTATATTGAATAATGAGGGCATTTTTTCGTCTATTCCATCTTCTCGCTCAGTCGCTTCTATAAATATACAATCAGAAGGACAGGCAGTAGCACACATAAAACATGCCACACATCTTATAGAGCCGTCATCTCTGTGTGTTAATCTGTGTACACCTCTGTATCTGCTTGTTATATCTGTTGGTTGCATCTCCGGATAACACTCTGTCTTGATATTTGAGGTGTCTTTTAGATTTTTTGCAAAGTGTGACATAGTCGTTTTCATACCCGAAAAAATAGCAGGTAGATAGAGTCTGTCTTTTAAGCTTTTACCATATCTTGGAACTATTTTTATACCCATATTATACTCCTAGCCCTACAACAACTAAAGCAGTCAAAAAGATATTTGCGATAGACAGAGGCAGAAGGATTTTCCAGCCAAGATTTTGTAGTTGATCGTATCTAAATCTAGGAAGAGTCCATCTTACCCAGACAAAAACAAAATTCATCAACAGAAGTTTTATAGCAAAAGTTGCTATCTGTATGATCGCTACGGCAATGTTTGTAGTAGTCTCTGTGATTCCATTAATCAAAAAACATCCCAAAATCCCTATAACTACTATGTTTATGAGTATCAAGACTCTTATTAACCATTTGCTTTCATTGTTTCTTTTGTCATCTTTGCTTGGCCAAACATTATTTTTAACAATCCATCTCCCAAAAAGCAGGCTCAAAAGAGGCAGTATGACTATTATAGCCAGCATTACAGTGTGAAAATTTTCTTTAAGTGTGTCGGTTCCTAACCAAGGAAGATTGTAGCCACCAAAAAACAGAGTGACTATCAGGGCACTAGATGCACTCATAGCTACATACTCACCCACAAAAAACAGTCCAAATTTCATAGCACTATACTCTGTATGGTATCCGCCTACTATCTCACTCTCACCCTCAGCTATATCAAATGGAGTTCTATTTGCTTCAGCAAAAGCAGTTACTATGAAAATGACGGCAGCAAGAGGTTGTATTACGATTCCCCAAGCGGGAATAAAACCAAAGAGTAGTTTGCTTTGAAAATTGACCATATCTACTAGGTTTATAGACCCATAAGTTACTAGCAAAGAGACAAGGGCTAAAGTCATAGATGCTTCATAGCTTATCACCTGTGCACCGGCTCTTATAGATCCTAGAAGAGAGTATTTGTTATTGCTAGACCAGCCACCCAAAATTATCCCATATATGCTAAGACCTGCAAATGCCAAAAACCAAAGAGCGCCCAGATTTATAGGTAATCCTTGCATGATAAAAGTTTGAGAACCTATGACTAAATTATCGGCAAAAGGCATCACCATATATGACAAAAAAGCAGAAACAAATACGATAACAGGTGCTAAAGTAAAGACAAATTTCTCCTTTATAGCTTTTGCCTTAAAATCCTCTTTAAAGACAAGTTTGAGCATATCTGCAAATGACTGTATAAGTCCACCTAGACGAAATCCATTGATATTGCATCTGTTTGGACCAAGTCTGTCTTGAATAAAACCAGCCACTCTTCTCTCAACCCAAACTAGTATCGGTGCAGCTCCTAATGAGAAGAGTAGAGCTAAAATTATATTTATGACTATAACTACTACAAGTATCGTATTCATTTTGTCTCTATCTTTATAGTATTTGTTTTGACACTCTTAAATTTTATGTTTTTTAAGAAATTCATTTTTCCTAAACCGCTATTCCAAACATCTTCACATGTAGTTTTCCCGTCATTTAGGATTGTGGATAGAAAACTCAATAGATTGACTGCTTCTAGATTTTTATCTATTTTGCAAGAACTAAATTGTATGAAGTTATCGCAATTTATGAAGCAACCCTCTCTGCTCATATGAGAGACTGTTGGAATAACAATATCTAGTTTGTCTTTTTGTTTAAAATCTCTATAATTCATCACACCAACAGATCCTTCAAACCCTAGATTTTCTATGGTTTCTACATCATCTCTGCCAACTAGCAAGACAAAATCTTTATCTTTTATCTGCTCTTTCAAACTATCTATATCATCTTTAATTTCTAGATAGGCAAAAGCTTTTCTATTTGGTGTTTTGTCGCTTTTTCTTAGCATATCATCTTCAAAATTTTCATCAAAATTTTCATCAAAACCGCTAATTTGCGCACCTAATTTTTGAGATAGGACTTTAAATCTATATATCTCTTCAAGACTTAGAGTAGGCGACAATAAAAACAGAGTTTTAGAGTTGTATCTCTTTAGTAATCTCTCCATTTTTAAGAGTGCGTACTCAAATTCACTCTCCATACCTCTTATGTAGGCGTTCAAGAGTCTATTTTCATTCTCTTTTTTATAACTAAGCCTACCATAATCACATATAAAATAGCCATTTATATCTTTGTTAAATCTCGGTCTGTACCTATATACGACATCATCTTTGTATTTTTCTTTATTATGATCTACGAATAAGGAGCAACCTCTTGAGCAACCATCACAGATGGCTTCAAGGGGTTTTAGGAACCAAACTCTTTGGTGAAATCTAAAATCCTTGCTTGTCAAAGCACCCACAGGGCACAAATCTATAACATTCATAGCATAAGGGTTTGATAATTTTGTACCGGGAAATGTAGAGATATATGAGTGGTCATTGCGAACTACAACACCTAACTCATGAGTTTTTGTGATATTTTTAGTAAATCTGACACATCTAGTGCACAGCACACATCTTTCCCTGTCGAGCATAACATTTGCTCCTAGGTCTATATGTTTCTTTTTTCTGTTTTTGGGAGTATCTAACCTACTGTCATATAGTCCAACATCCATGTAGTAGTTTTGCAAGGAACACTCACCGGCTTGGTCACAAATAGGACAATCAACAGGATGATTTATGAGTTCAAGTTCGAGTATTTGTCTTTTTACACGAGCTATGTTTTCACCCTTGGTTCGAATTACCATCCCATCAGTTACCGGTGTATCACAAGCTATCTGTGGTCTTTTTTTGCCCTCTATCTCTACCATGCACATACGACAGTTTCCATCTTTGCCCAAAGAGGGATGATAGCAAAAATGTGGGATATTTACTCCATTTGCTAATAACTCATCTATGAGTGTAGCATCATCTTTTGCATAAATCTCTTTTCCATCAACCGTGATTGTTGCCATCAGTTATAAAGCCTTATTTGTTTTATAGTATTCTATCTAGCCAAAACTTTAAAGTAGCTGTACAATTTATGATAAAATTTTATATTGGTTATGTTTAAAATATTTATAGGATTTTTAGATATGCCCTATAGAAAAAATTATGCTCGTATCTCTAACAAATAACTCTTTATGTTCAGGATTTTAGTGGTTAATATCTAGTATAATCCCTAAAGTAAAAAAAAGAGGAAATATATGTTTAGAAATATCTTCAAATCTCGCGTTGCTCTTTTGTATATACTATCTGTCTCCATGATATTTTCTTTTTCAGCTTGGATGTCTCTTTTGAATAACTTTGTTGTTGAAGTCGCAAAATTTAACGGAAGTCAGATAGGATTTTTGCAAAGTATTAGAGAGATACCGGGGTTTTTGTCTTTTGGTGTGATATTTGTTCTGTTTTTTGTTTCACAGCAAAGATTGGCATATGTATCTATGATTGCTCTAGGTATCGGAGTTGCCTTCACAGGTCTCTTTCCTAGTACCACAGGGCTCTATGTAACCACTCTTATCATGTCTCTTGGATTTCACTATCTTGCTACGATAAATCAATCTTTATCATTGCAATGGCTAGACAAAAAGACAAGCCCTGTAACACTTGGTAAAATCGCAGCAGCAAACTCTTTTACTAAACTGTTAGTTTTTGTATTGATATTTTTTATGATGAAATTTTATAGTGTTGAGTATAAAAGTGTATATCTGATTTTTGGTGGCATCACGATTGTCTTGGGAATTTTATCATGGACTCTTTTTGAGCACTTTAAAGATGATGTGCCGCAAGAAAATAAACTGAAACTCAAAAAGGAGTATTGGCTATTTTATGTTCTAACTTTTTTTGCAGGTGCTAGACGGCAGATATTTATAGTCTTTGCTAGCTTTTTACTTGTTGAAAAGTTTGGTGTTCATATAGAGAGTATGGTTATTCTTCTCTTTGTAAACTCTATACTAAATATATATTTAGCACCAAAAATAGGAAAATACATAGTAAGATTTGGCGAGAGATTGGCCCTTAGAATTGAGTATATAGGTTTGATTATCATCTTTACATCATATGCTTTTGTGAGTGATGTGTATGTGGCATACCTCTTATATATATCTGATCATCTGCTTTTTTCTATGGCAATTGCCCTTAAAACTTATTTTCAAAAGATAGCAAATCCAAAAGATTTGGCAAGTGCGAGTGCCATCAGTTTTACTATAAATCATATAGCAGCCGTATTTCTACCTGTGATTTTAGGTATCATCTGGCTCAAATCAAATGCCTTGGTTTTCGCTATAGGCACACTTATAGCAGTTTGTTCACTTATTTTGTCATTTTTGATTCCAAAAAATCCTAGAGTAGGAAATGAAACGATACTCTCTAGGGTATAGATGATTTTTTATGCTATCGGTTGTCTATTTAATTGATATTTAACTATCAAATGCTAAACTGCTTAGAATGAAAACCAAAAAATTTTTAAAATTTCTTATCTTGGAAATTATAGCTCTATCGCTTATAGTTGCATATTTTACTATAGACTCTAGTGATATTTACAGATGGTATGTCGGAAATACAAATTTTGTCAAGCAAGATAAAAGTTGTAATTTGCACAAAGAGGCTTGTAGCGTAGAGTTAAGGGATGGTAGCATTGTAACTCTTAACATAACACCTAAGCCAATCCCTCTTATGAAACCCATAGAGCTACATGTAGAGACTCAAAATATAGATATAAACAGTCTCAAACTAAAGGTATTTGCTACAAATATGAATATGGGCTTGATTGAAAAGTCTCTAAAAAAGCTAAAAAAAGGGAGTTATAAAGCTAGTATAACACTACCTTCTTGCATAGTGGGCGGAATGATTTGGGATGTAAATATTATAGCAGACAAACCATCAAAGAGCCTAGGAGCTGTATTTGAGTTTCAAACAAGCAAATAAGAAGATATTAACGCAGTATCATATATAATTCCCATATAAATTTTAGAGGAGAGTAATTATGAGAAGCATCTTTAGATTTGGTTTTTTGGTTTTGGTGGTGGCTGTTTTTTTTATAGGGTGCGCTAAAACTAGTAGTGTGCAGACTTTTAATGATTCTGGTTATTTTCAAAAAAGCGTACCTCTTTCTAAGATAGAAAGAGCTATAAAAGCCGGTGCAAATAGAAAAGGTTGGAGAGCAAGAAAAGTAAAAAGAGGATTGATTGAGGCAGACATACTGGTACGAGGCAAGTATTTTGTTGCTGTCAATATCAAGTATAATCCTTATGGATATAAGATACTATATGCAAATAGTAGAAACTTAAAATACAATCCTGCTGATAACTCTATACATCCAAGTTATAACAAATGGGTCTCTTTACTTGAAAAAAATATAAATTATGAGTTATCAAATATAGGCATGAATAATGCAGACTATACAGAGCCTAAAATCATCTCCAAAAAGAGAAAAATGAAACATAAAAAGGTAGTGTATAAAAAAGCTAACGCTATAAATCTTGAAGGCAGAACCATATATATAAGACCAATGGTTCAGTATGCGCCTAATTCAAGGGTAGCTAGAAATATCAAAGAGGAGTGCACAGTTCCTAAAGCATTGGCAGAGAGTATAGCAAAATATTCACAAGCAATCGGAGTAGATGTTGAGGTTAAAGACAGGATAGGTAAAAATGACCTTGAGCTAATAGTCAAAATAGAAGAGGCAATTAGTGCCGGCAATGCTTTTGTAGGCCATCGTAAATTTATTGTTATCTCAGGTATGCTAGTCAAAGGAAAAAAGATATACTACTCATTTGATGCAGCAAGACTCTCTGGAGGAGGATACTTTGGAGCATATAGGAGTTCTTGTTCGGTCTTGGGAAGAATTGCAAGAGCTCTTGGAAAAGATGTAGCAAATTGGCTAAGCAATCCTTATGATAAAGCCATGATGGGCGATACTCAGCTAATTAGATAACTAACCCCTTATGCACTACAATGAGCAGAGCTCTTTGTATTGGCAGGGACTAAAGTCCCTACAACCCCCTAAAGCTACGAAAAGCAAGGCTTTTCGAGACTAATTAGACAATATCTTTTTTGTAGAGGTAGTTCGTTGCCTCTACAAAACCATCAATACTACCACAATCAAACCTTTTGCCTTGAAATTTATAGGCGATTACTCTATCTTTTTTTGACATTTTACATAGCGCATCTGTTAGCTGAATTTCTCTATTGGTATCTGGCTTGGTATCTTTGATATTTGAAAATATATCCGGGGTCAATATATACCTTCCTATAACAGCCAAGTTGCTAGATGTTTCGCTGTTTTTTGGTTTTTCTATCATATTTGAAACTCTATAGATGCCATTTTCTAACTCTATCCCCTCTATAATTCCATATTTATGAATATCTTGATGATCTACTTCCATCGTAGCTATGATTGAGCACTTGTATCTTTTATAAAGTTTTATCATCTGGGTAAGAACTCCGTCACCATTTTCATTTATACAAAGGTCATCTGCTAACAATACGGCAAAAGGATACTTTTCTCCTACTAAAGCTTTTCCTTTATAGATAGCATCGCCTAGACCTCTCATCTCATTTTGGCGCGTGTATGTAAATGTACATTTGTCGATTATCTCTCTTATACCATCCAAAAGAGACTCTTTTTTGGTATTTTTTATTTGATGCTCAAGCTCGTATGATATATCAAAATGGTCAGTTATCGCTCTTTTCCCACGCCCAGTGATTATCGCCATAATACTACAACCTGCACTCATTGCCTCTTCAACGCCGTACTGTATCAAAGGCTTAGTAAGTATGGGTAGCATCTCTTTTGGCATTGCTTTAGTAGCAGGTAAAAATCTAGTACCATAACCGGCTGCGGGAAATAGACATTTTTTTATCATTAAACTTTCCTTGTTATAAAATCATCATTACTATATCCAAAAGATTATTGTGTGTAGGATTTGTTTTTATAAGCCCACCTTTTTTGGAAAAATAGATATTTGAATTAAAATCGTTTAAATACCTCTGTATTATAGCAGAATCTACATCTATTTTTTCATCTGTTTCTATTATAGCTCCTGCGGCATCGCTATTTCCATCAATTCCATCTGTCGCAGCACTTAAAAAAGTAACTTTTAATTTGTTGTTACAATATTTTAGAAAAGTAAGTGCCAAGTGCTGATTTCTCCCTCCAATACCGTCTTTTTTTATATCTACCGTACACTCACCGCCAAATAAAAAACAACACCTTTTCTTACTGTTTTGTTTAGCAAAATTATACAATTTTTCGGCTTCATATCTCACCTCTTTACTTAATGTTTCTTGAACTATTTTAGTCTTTATATGGGGAGTTAAAATCTTTTTTGCTTTTTCCAAAACCATCTTATTTGATCCAACAACTATATGCTTTAGAAGTGGATTTTTGTTTTTAGGACTCTCTTCGTGTCTGTTTTGCACACCCTCTTTTAAAAAGAGTTGAACACTTTTTGGTATTTTATCAAAAATTTGATACTCTTTTAGAGAGTTTAAGGCGTCTAGGGATGTTGTATTGTCATGGTATAGCGGTGCTGAGCCTATACTTTGGAGATCATCTCCTATGACATCGCTTAGTACAAGTACTATACCTTTTGATTTTAAGTTTTTGATTAATTTTCCACCTTTTATGGCTGAGATATGTTTTCTTACACAATTTATCTTCTCTATTGGCATTGCATTTTTTAACATTAACTCTGTTGTCTTTTGCAACTCTTTTAGTGTGATATTTGTTTCAGGTATCTCAAGTAGTGAAGATGTACCCCCGCCTAGCAAATATATAAAGAAGTCATCTTTAGAAAGGCTATCTAGTCTGTTTTGGATTAATTTTGCTGAAATTATGCTGATTTTTGATGGTATGGGATGTGAGCTTTGGATGTATATTGTATCTTTTAGAGTGATATTTTTTTCATAAGCACCTACTAGTAGAGTATCCTTAATTCTGTTACCAAGAAGATTTTGTATAGATTTTGCCATAGGAAGTACGGCTTTGCCAGAACCTAATAGATGGATATTTTTAAACTTACTTAAATCAAAAGTAGAATTTTGAATTTTCAAGATATTGTCATCGAAACTGCACTGTTTATGTAGAAGATTTTGTGGTGTTATCTCTTTCAAAAGAGTTTCAAAAGCATTTAAAAGTAGTTGTCTGTCTGTCATGAAAGCAGAGGGATAAATCAATACCCCTCTTTTTTTATAAGTTTTACCAACTCTCTTGGTTCTGGAAATCTCTCCACAAAAGTTGCAACTTTGTAGAGTTTTGAAAAGATTAACTTTCCGTTTAAACTCACTTCAAAAGCACCTCGCTCACCTGGCTTTAGTGTCACTTTCGCATCTCTATATACCGATTTTATCTCCTCTTCCGCACGGGAAGCTTTTGGTAAATAGTTTCAAATAACACAGTATTCTATAACTATATCCATACTATCCATTCCTTAATTTATCTCTTAATTCTGCCATCTTTTGTGAAATCAAACTAGCATCTTTTACAAGTTTTGAGAGATGCCCAAGAGATTCGAGCACAACTATATGGTTTTGTGCGATAGCTTGTTTCAGCAACTCCATCATAGGTTTAAAATTCTCTTCATAAGAGGTTTTATCTATCATTTTGTTTTTAAAATCAAAATCTATACCTTTTAGTATATAGTACATCGCTATCAAGTTGCCTTTTATACGATAAAATTTGTCGTCTTGAGTTGTAAATTTTGTTTTTAACATCAAGTTTGTTTGCAGTTGTTGCTTAAGTCTATCTAGTGCAACAGCTAGATTGTCTGAGTTAACAATAAAGACAGCTCTTTTTTTGCTCATATTTTTGTTTTGATCCTCTTTTAGCTGTTGTAGATAAATATCTATATTTGCTACGGCTTCTTTGACTCTTGTGCTATAGCTTGTAAACATAGGGATTCTAAAATCAGCATATACATCGGAACGAGCTTGGACTATATGTTCATTTGCCCCACCTGTTCCTCTATTTCTAGCCAGATTATTTTCAAGAGTGTATAGACCTATACGATACATCTCAATTTCACCGACTTGCTCATAGTATTTGTTGTCTATCCAAGTCCTCACCCCTACAAAATTTGTCACCAAGCCCTCATCTAAGAGATGTTGCAAGCCACTCTTTAGAGCATCTGTTGTAGTAAGACCTACAAGTTTTGGATAGGTTTTTATGACAGGAGTTTTATCTGTAGTTACACTATAAAATGGTGCTACGATAAGACTGATAGGGAAAAACCATAACACAAATGCTATAATCGCTAAAATGATAAGCAGAAAAAATCTTTTGAAAAATATCCCCCACTCTTTATAATCCAATATGTAAGATATAATCTTTTTTTCTTCTACTGTTTTATTCATCTTTTCTTCAGTCCTTTATAGTTGGTATCGCACTTAGGAGTTTTTTTGTATAGTCTGCTTCGGGGTTTTTAAACAAATCGTCCACACTTTTAAGCTCTACTATATCTCCAAAATACATAACGACTATTCTATCTGAAATATGCTCAACAACACTTAAATCATGAGATATAAATATATAAGTTAAGTTAAATTCATCTTGCAAATCAAGCAATAGATTTAGAACTTGAGCCTGAATTGAGACATCAAGGGCACTCACAGGCTCATCGCAGACAATAATCTCCGGATTTAGAGCCAATGCTCTAGCAATCCCGATTCTTTGTCTCTGCCCACCTGAGAATTGATGAGGATATCTCTCATACCAATCAGGATGCATGCCCACTTTTTCCATAAGATATAAAACCCTCTCTTTTATCTCAATGTCTCTCATGTTTGTATTTAGTTTAAGCGGTTCGCCTATGATTGAGCCGACTTTCCATCTAGGATTTAATGAAGAGTAAGGATCTTGGAAGATGATTTGGACTTTTTTTCTATACTCTTCTAACTCATGATGCTGAAGTTTCGTGATGTCCTCTCCGTTGAAAAGTATCTCCCCCCCTGTTGGTTCTTCTATCTTAAGGATTAATTTTGCTGTTGTTGATTTTCCACAGCCACTCTCTCCGACCAAGCTTAAAACTTCGCCCCTCTTTACATCAAAAGAGATACCGTTTAGTGCTTTTATAATTTTTGGTTTTTTAAAGAGTCCTAGGTTTATCTCATAATATTTTTGTAGATTTTTAATCTCATATATGGTTTCACTCATCTAATCTCCTTTGGAAAAGATAGATAGTCAACATCATCATCAACAGTATCTAATTTTGATTTTCTAGGAGTCACGCCAGGAATCGGAATAGAGTGCAAAAGTGCCTTGGTATATGGATGCCTTGGATCTTTAAACAACTCTTGTGCACTTGCTTTTTCAACTATATGACCTTTATACATGACTACAACTTCATCGGCTATCTGATAAACCACTCCTAAATCATGAGTGATAAAGAGTATGGAGGTCCCTTTTTTATCTTGCAACTCTTTCATAAGATCTAATACTTGGGCTTGGATAGTTACATCAAGAGCAGTTGTAGGCTCATCGGCGATGAGTAGCTTTGGCTCACATGCCATGGCTATAGCGATCATTACTCTTTGCCTTTGCCCTCCACTTAGTTTAAAGGGATACTCTCTGTATTTTTCTCTAGGGTCGGGGATCCCGACTAAATCAAGTGATTCTACTACTTTTTCAAATCTCTGTTTTTTATTTAAGTGTTTTTGATGGAGTCTAAGCGCTTCATCTATCTGATAACCAACTGTATAAGATGGATTTAGTGATGTCATAGGCTCTTGAAATATCATCGATATTTCGCGACCCCTTATCTTTCTCATCTGTGCATCACTTAATTTTAACAAATCTTTGCCATCTAGTATCACCTCTCCGCCTTCGATGACTCCGGGATGGTCAATCAGCCTTAGAATTGATAGTGAAGTTATACTCTTTCCACTCCCACTCTCTCCGACTATACAGACTGTTTTGCCTTTTGGTATCTCAAAACTGACATCATTTACCGCTTTGTTTACTCCTGCATCAGAGTAGAAAAATGTCTTTAAATTTTTTACTTCTAGTAGATTTTTCATCATTTATCCTTTAGCTTTGGATCTAACACATCCATCAGTCCATCACCCATGAGGTTAAAACTAAGAACAGTCAAAAATATAGCAAGACCGGGATAAAAAATCATCCAAGGAGCAGTTGTTATAAATTGTAAAGAGTCACTAAGCATCGCACCCCATTCAGGAGTCGGTGGCTGAGCGCCAAGTCCTAAAAAGCTAAGTCCGGCAGCCTCTAAAACAGCAGAAGCAAAACCCATAGTAGCTTGCACTATGATAGGACTTGCACAGTTAGGAAGTATGACAACAAACATAAGTCTAAAATTTGAAGAGCCATTTATGCGACTAGCTATAACATACTCTTTCTCTCTCTCAGCCAATACAGAGGATCTGACTATTCTTGCATAAGTAGGTATTCCGACTATTCCTATGGCGGTCATCGCACTAAATAGACTAGGTCCCAAGATTGAGACTATAACTATAGCTAAAAGAATCGCAGGAATGGAGAGCATAATATCAACAATTCGCATGATAAAGAGGTCTGTTTTCCCACCAAAATATGCTGCAACTATACCCATAATCAAACCAAACGATAAAGAGACTCCCACAGATATGGCTCCAACCATCAAAGATATACGAGAGCCGAAAATTATCCTCGAAAATAGGTCTCTTCCAAAATCATCAGTTCCTAAGATATGACTGCTAACACCTTTGGCATCCCACATAGGAGGGATGAGTCTGTCTGCTAAGTTTTGAATATTTGGTGAATATGGTGCCACAATCGGTGCAAAAATAGCAGTCAATAGCAACAATACAACTACTATAAATCCTACAACAGCTGCTCTGTTTTTCTTATACTGTTTTATAAATTCAAGTAAGTTTTCCATTAGCCCAGCCTTATCTTTGGATTTATAAATGCATACAACAGATCAACTATAAAATTTACTATTATAAATATGATTGCGATGATAAGAGTGGTTGATTGAATGACTGGAAAATCTCTTTGATATACGGCATTTACCAGCCACTTTCCGATTCCCGGCCAAGAAAATGTAGTCTCTGTCAAGATTGCACCTGCAAATAGACTTCCTAGCATCAAGCCTATAATCGTAACAACGGGCATCATAGCATTTCTGAGAGCATGTATAAATATGACTTGAAATCTAGAACAACCCTTTGCCCTTGCTGTTTTTATATACTCCTCCTTCATCACCTCTATCATACTACTTCTTGTCATTCTGGCAATTATTGCCATAGGTATAGTACCAAGTGCAATAGCCGGCAAAATCAGGTGTTTTAGTGCATCCCAAAAAGCCTCATAGTCTTTGGCAAGAAGTGAGTCTATAAGATAAAAACCTGTAATATGATCTATATCAAACTCATACCCAAGCCGTCCCGATACCGGTAGCCATCCGAGCTTAACCGAGAAAAAGTATATGAGTACAAGCCCTAGCCAAAAAACAGGCATCGATACACCCGCAAGTGCACCAAACATACTCCCGTAATCAAATATAGAGTATCTCTTAACTGCCGATATAATACCGGCACCAATACCTAAAAATACAGCAAAAAACATAGCAACCATAGAGAGTTCAACAGTCGCAGGAAATCTATCTTTAAATTCGCTCATCACCTCTTCGTTACTGTTTGCCGATTTTCCAAAATCCCCGTGTGAGAGATTTTTTATATAGATAAAATACTGCTCATACAGAGGTTTGTCAAGTCCCATCTGTGCTCTTAGATCAGCGATAGATTGTTTGTTTGCTTTATCACCCAAAATTGCAGCAGCGGGATCACCCGGTGTTAAATGAACCATGGAAAAGACAAGTAGGGTAACACCAAAGAGTGTGGGAATTGTCCAGAGCAATCTCTTTACAATGTAAGAAAACAAAAATTCTCCTTATAATAGTTATATCTGAACTTACGCACGAGCTATAATTATAAATAGTGGGTAAGGTCAGAGGTGTAGTGATATAAAGAGAGACAAGCTCTCTTTATATGTAGAGGTTTGTTATTTATCAAACCAAACTTTATTGAATCTTCTTTTTCCCATAGGGTCAAGTTTGAAGTTCATAACACTTTTTCTAATAGGCTCAACTACTAAAGAGTTTGCTATTGTTACCCAAGGAACTTGGTCTGCAAATATCTCCTGAGCTTTCATATAGAGCTTAGTTCTCTCTTTTATGTCAGTTGTTGTTTTAGCTTTTGCTATCAAAGCATCAAATTCTGGATTTTTCCAACCGGCTCTGTTTGAAGCAGGAATTTTTGCCGCATTTGAAGTAAGAAGAACATTTAGGAAGTTATCAGGATCTCCATTGTCTCCAGTCCAACCAAGAAGACAAGAGTCATCTTTGTAGTGTCTTCCTTTGTCTAGGTAAGTTCCCCAGTCGTAGCTTACGATTTTTGTTGTAACTCCAACTTTTGCCAAGTCTGCTTGCATAGCTTCAGCTACTTTTCTTGCATTTGGCATATATGGACGAGCCACTGGCATTGCCCAAAGCTCAAATGAAAGTTTTGGATAACCGGCCTCTTTTAGAAGTTGCTTTGCTTTTTCTGGATTGTATTTATATTTTTTTACATTTGCATTATAGCTCCACATCGTAGGAGGGATTGGAGTATAAGCAGGTTTACCGAAGCCGGCATATATAGCTTTTACTATCGCTTCTTTATTGATGGCATAGTTTATAGCTCTTCTTACTCTTACATCTTTAAACGGAGCAAATTTTACTTGATCAAGTGCAAGGTATCCGACATTTAAACCTTCTTGTTTTACAAGTTTTATATCTGGGTTTGCCTCAAGTCCTGCTATCTCTTCAGGATTTGGGAAGTCCATGACATGGATTGAGCCGACTTTTAGTTCAGCTGCTCTAACAGAAGAGTTTGTGATAACTTTAAGGATGAGTTTTTTAATATATGGTTTACCATCCCAGTAGTTTTCATTTGCTGTAAATATCATCTTGTCATCTTTTACCCACTTAACCAATACAAATGGACCAGTTCCTACAGGATATCTTGCAAGTCTATCTGATTTACCCTCTTTTAACAGATCCATAGCATAAGTGTTAGAGAGGATTGAAGCAAAGTCCATAGCCATATTTGAGAGAAATGGAGCTTCTGGTTTTTTAAGAGTTATTTTAACAGTATATTTATCTATCTTAATTACATCTTTTACAATTTTATCCATATCCATAGCACCCCAATACTTGTAAGAGCCACCTATTTTATTGTAAGGATGTGTTTTGTCAAATTGTCTTTTTATAGAAAAAAGTACATCATCAGCTGTAAACTCATTTCTCTTTTTATAGTATTTTGTAGGGTGAAAATAGACACCTTTTCTTAGGTGAAAAGTGTATTCTAAGCCATCTTTTGAAACATCCCAAGATGTTGCAAGTCCCGGCTCCATGATAGTTGTTCCGTTTTTAAACTGAACCAAAGTATTATATACCTGCGTTGAAGCATAAAAGCTCTCCCCGTCTGTTACATGCGCAGGATCGATTGCTACCGAATCCCCACTTCTTCCAAAGACCAAAACTCCACCATATTTTGGTGCAGCATACATAAGTGTTGTTACAAACAACAAAGCCGTTATGAGTAGTTTTCTCATTCTTTACCTCCATTTTAGTTTTACTTTAATTGTATCAGAGTTTCATATTATTTCGCTTAAATATAGAAAATTTGATATAATTTGCGCTAATATTACAAAAAAGTGAGTAAAAACGAAATGGATATTAAAGATATAGCTGTAAAAGTCACTAAAGTGCCACTAAAAAAACCATTTAAAACTGCTCTGAGAAGTGTTTATGAACTAGAATCCATAATTTTGATTATCAAGACTAAAAGCGGTCTTGTAGGATATGGAGAGACTGCACCCACATTTGCCGTAACAGGAGAATCAAAAGAGTCCATCATAAAGGCATTAGATACTATTTGTGAAAATATCAAAGGAGAGAGCTTATATGATTTTAACAGAGTTATGGGGGTTGTTCATAGCTCGATAGAGAAAAATTTTAGTGCAAAATCTGCTGTAGAGATAGCTCTTTATGATATATTTGCCCAAAATCTTAAAACTCCTCTATATAGACTGCTAGGTGGTAGCAGAAGAGATTTTAAGACAGGCATTACGATAAGTCTAAATGATATTGACACTATGATACAAGACTCAATAGAGGCACAAAACAGAGGTTTTGAGTCACTAAAGATAAAGCTAGGCGATGATTATAGGGAGGATATACAAAGGGTAATAGAGATAAAAAAAGCTCTACATGTAGAGACCTCTTTGAAGCTAGATGCAAATCAGGGTTGGAGTAAAGAGGAGTGTGTAGAGTTCTTAAATAGCATGGAAAAACATCAAATTCCAATAGAATTGATAGAGCAGCCCGTAAAAAAAGGTGATATAGAGGGACTTAAATACATAAAAGCCAGAAGTTCCATACCGATACTAGCAGATGAGAGTGTTTTTTCACCGATGGATGCTGTAAAAATCTTGGAAAAGGGTGCGGTTGATTTTGTAAATATAAAACTAGACAAATGCGGTGGAATCTCAAATGCTCTTTTGATAGCCGATATTTGCAAACTCTATGGTACAAAGTGTATGATAGGATGTATGCTAGAGGGTGCTATCAGCGTAGGAGCAGCTGCACATGTAGCCTCAGCAAGGAGTGATACTATCACTATGCTTGATCTGGATGCTCCAATCTTATGTAAAACTTCTTCGGTTAGTGGTGGCGTGAAGTTTAGCGGAGCCAATATAGAGTTGTCAGACGGATACGGCTTGGGTATTGGTGGGCTAAAGCCTACATAAAAAATAGAGTTTAAAAAATAGAGTTGAAGCTTCGTTACAAGCAAAGACCTATGGGTAGATGATAGAGACATTTGTATCTTTTTTGATTGTCCAAATTATTATTTTCTTCAAAAATACAATATGATGATGCTGTGACAGTGCTAAATCCTCTACTTGGCAGCCAATGTTGATATGCCCATTGAATCAATCTAAGAATATCATCATAATCTCCATTCATAGTAAATACAGCATATACCCCACCTCTTATATGTGATTTTGGTAAACTTGCATTTATGGGGATTTTCGTATCCACAGGCTCGATACATGCCACATAATAACATTGGTCTAGTGATGTAATCGCAGGATTGTCATAATATACTTCTATCCGATGGTGACTTCCAATATGATTCGACTGCGCCCACACCATAAGCT
>JALVAU010000472.1 GCA_027011025.1 Campylobacteraceae bacterium
GGATAAGGTTGATTTTATATATATATAAAAAATTAATAAAATACTGATAAGGAGGTATTATGAAACATTGGAAGAAAAAATTGGTTGTGCTTCTTGCGCTTCTTGGTTCAACACAACAACTTTCAGCAAAAGAGCTCACTTTGTGTTGGGCTGCATGGGATCCTGCAAGTGCTTTAACTGTACTATCAAAGGACTTTACCAAAAAGACAGGAATAAAGATGAAGTATGTATTTGTTCCTTGGACAAGTTTTGCTTCTCGCTTTCAAAATGAATTAAACTCAAAAGGTAAGCTTTGTGATTTAATGATTGGTGATAGTCAATGGATAGGTGGCGCTGCTACTTATGGTCATTATGTTAAATTAAATGATTTCTTTAAAAAAGAGGGCATTTCTATGGATGATTTTGCTCCTGCCACAGTTGAAGGATACTCAACATGGCCTAAAGGAACTAAAAACTATTGGTCATTACCTGCTATGGCAGATGCTTTGGGTTGGGTTTATCGTAAAGATTGGTTTGCTCGTCCTGAATTGCAAGCTGAATTTAAGGCTAAATATGGAAGAAAGCTTGCTCCACCTAAAACTTGGACAGAACTCAGGCAAATCGCAAGATTTTTTCAAGGAAGAATGATTGATGGTAAAAAAGTATATGGTGTTGCAATTTATACTGAAAGAGGTTCAGAAGGTATTACTATGGGAGCAACATCAGCACTATACCCATTTGGTATGAAATATCAAAATCCTAAAAAACCTTATGATATGCAAGGATATGTTAATTCAAAAGATGCAGTTAAAGGTTTAGAATTTTATAAATCTCTGTATGACACATGTTCACCTCCTGGTCATTCCAATGCATATATGGTTGCCAATTTGGATGCATATAAATCTGGACAAGTAGCAATGCAGATGAATTGGTTCGCATTTTTCCCCGGTATTGTAAAAGATCCTAATATTGGTGGTTCAAAATCTGGTTTTTTTGCTAATCCTAGGCAAAAAGTAGCTGCCTCTGTACTTGGTGGACAGGGTATTTCTGTTGTTTCTTATTCTGATAAAAAGGAAGATGCATTAAAATATATTAAATGGTTTGCATCTCCAGATGTTCAAAAGAAATGGTATAAATTAGGAGGTAGTTCAGCGGCAAAAGCTGTGTTGGATGATCCTAGCTATCCAAGTTCTTCACCATTTGCAAGTGCTTTTTTAGAAGCAATGGGGGATGTTAAAGATTTTTGGCAAGAGCCAACTTATGCGGAGCTATTACAAGCAATGCAAACTAGACTTAGTGATTATGTAGTTGCAGGAAAAGGCACTGCTCAAGAAGCTCTTGATAAATTAGTTGAGGATTGGACTGAAATTTTTCAAGATGACGGAAAAATAAAATAACTATTATTGCATGTGCGGAAGGAATTAACAATTCGCGCATGCAATATGAGTAAATAGTAGATTTTAATAGAGAATCTACTATTTACTTACGAACTTATAAAATAAAGAATTAATGACATGAAAAATGATAATAATTTCGTAGAGAAGATTGCAAATAACACTCCTGTAAATATAGCGCATAAGATTAGAGGAGTGTCAGATAAGACTCTTGCTTGGCTATTTATTTCACCTACAATTTTTTTGCTTTTAGCGATTAATATTTTTCCTCTTTTTTGGACTATATATCTATCGTTTACAAATTATAGAGCAAATAGACCGGGTAGAATTGTGCACTGGATAGGCACTAGAAACTATGAGCGGATATTGGGGAGTAGTGATATATGGGGATATTTGCAAGCAACTGCGCATTTTGTTGTTTGGACAATGCTTTTGCAAGTTCTCATAGGTTTGACTTTAGCTATGCTTATAAATAGTAATTTTAAAACTTCAAATTTTTGGACTACTGTTATTTTGATTCCAATGATGCTTTCTCCTGCTGTCGTCGGTGTTTTTTGGACATATTTGTTTCAACCTCAAACTGGTATTTTTTCAAATATAATCAATCTCTTTGTGGATGTGGGACCATTAAATATGATTGGTTCTGTGAAGTTGGCACCTTGGGCAATTATCATAGTTGATACATGGATGTGGACGCCATATATTATTTTGTTGTGTTTGGCTGGACTTAGATCTGTTCCTCAAAGTTTATACGAGGCAGCAGAGGTTGATAGAGCTAATGCTTTTCAAAAATTTATATATATAACACTTCCAAAAATAATGCCATTTTTAATGTTAGCGCTTCTATTTAGAGGCATTGAAAATTTTAAAATGTTTGACATGGTTGTAGAACTTACTTCCGGGGGACCGGGTTCAACTACCGAACTTGCATCTATAAGCTTAAAAAGAGCTGCGTTTGAGCTTTGGAAAACCGGTTATTCTTCTGCGTATGCCGTTATATTGTTTGTAACAATATTCGGTCTAGGCAGTATTTATGTAAAAGCATTAAATAAGGTAAAATCATGACTGACAATGTATTAAAGCCTAGTAAGACTACAAAAAGAATAGCGATGGTAGTGGTTATATTATATGCCCTAATTACGATGATTCCACTTGTATGGATTGCAATGACGAGTTTTAAGTCGCCCGATGATGCGATATCTTATCCTCCAAAAGTATTTGCAAAGCCGTCTGTAGAGGGATATATAAATTTATTTACTTCAAGATCAAGACAAACTAAGGAGTATTTTGAAAAAATTGGACCTCCAAAGACATGGTACGACAAAATTGTTCGCTCTAGGAACATGGTTATAACAGGTCCTTCTAACTTTAAAGATCGTTATTTAAATTCTATATTGATTGGTTTTGGTTCAACATTTTTATCCATAATATTGGGGACATTGGCTGCTTATGGGTTTTCTAGATTTAAAGTCCCCTTAAAAGAAGATCTGCTCTTTTTTATACTCTCGACGAGAATGATGCCACCGATTGCCGTGGCTATACCTATATATCTCATGTATAGAAAACTAGGACTATCCGATACGATTTTAGGTATGATAATTTTGTATACAGCTGTAAATGTCTCTTTGGCAATATGGCTACTTAAAGGTTTCATTGATGAGATTCCTACAGAGTATGAAGATGCAGCTCTTGTTGACGGATATACTAGATTTCAGGCTTTTTGGAAAATAGTATTGCCTCAAGCAAGATCAGGAATTGCTGCAACAGCTATTTTTTGTTTAATTTTTGCCTGGAATGAGTATGCTTTTGCTTTATTGTTGACTTCCGGTGCGGCACAAACTGCACCTCCTTTTATTCCTGAGATTATTGGTGAAGGCGGATTGGATTGGCCTGCTGTTGCAGCAGGAACAACTCTATTCCTATTTCCTGTAGTAATATTTACGATATTATTAAAAAAACATTTATTAAGTGGTATAACTTTTGGAGCGGTAAGAAAATGACAAAAACAGAGGAAAAAAGATCTTTTTTTATAAGAGGACCTTGGGAAAATTTTGCATCAGTATTAATAGGTCTTGGAGTTTTTATGTTAATGCAACCATTTTATATAACTCTTTTTACATACTCGTTTGCTGTAATTTTATTTGGAACCCTAATGTATATTGTAGTTAGTCATTTTCCGGAGCAATAAGTATGGCAGATATTGAAATTAAAAATTTATGCAAAGTGTATGATGATTTTACTGCGGTGAAAGACTCATCATTTAAAATAAAAAATGGTGAATTTTTTGTTATGCTGGGACCATCTGGCTGTGGTAAAACAACTACATTGAGGATGATAGCAGGTCTTGAGATTCCCACTAGTGGTCAAATATTTATTGATAATAAAGATGTCACTTTTTTAAGAGCATCGCAAAGAGATATAGCGTTTGTTTTTCAAATGTTTGCACTTTACTCACACATGAATGTGGAAAAAAATCTATCTTTTCCACTAAAGATGCAACATGTCAAAAGAAAAGAGATTAAAGAAAGAGTCCTAGAAGTTGCTAAAATATTAAGGATTGAACAAATACTTAAAAAATCTGTAAATGGTCTTTCAAGTGGAGACAGACAAAGAGTTGCTCTTGGTAGGGCATTGATTAGAAAGCCAAAAGTATTTTTGATGGACGAGCCTTTGGGAGCATTGGATGCAAAATTTAGAGATTTAATGACAAAAGAGCTTTTACTGTTGCATAAACGCATAAATGCAACAACAATATATGTTACGCATGATCAGTTAGAAGCTATGTCCATGGCAGATAGAATTTGTGTTATGAATCAATCTGAAATTTTACAAATTGGCAAACCTTTGGATATTTATAGAAAACCTACTACTCGCTTTGTAGCTGGATTTGTAGGGTCTCCTGAGATGAATTTTATAACTATGAATGGGCATTTAAAAAAAGGTCAATCTGAAGTATTTTTTAAAGATTTGAAAATTTCTGTACCTAAAATACATGAAGATTTAGATGAGGATAAAGTTATCTTGGGGGTAAGACCTGAGAACATAAAAATTGATAACAATGGAAATATATCGGGTAAAGTTATTGGTGTGGAATATTTGGGTTCAAGACAATTATTTATGGTTGAGACAGAATTAGGATTATTGACGGCAAGAGCACATAGTAAAGAGAATATTCAAAATGGAAGCAATGTTGTCTTGTCTTTTAAAACAGAGAGTTTAATTCTCTTTAATCCCAAGAATGATAAAGCTATAAAAAGTGATTTATACGAGGATAGTAATGTATAAGGTATCATTAAAAAATATCTCAAAAAATTTTGGTAAACAGACAGCTGTTATAGATTTGTCTCTCGATATAGGTAATGGAGAATTTATAGTTCTTTTAGGTCCAACAGGTGCAGGCAAAACTACAACATTGAGACTTATTGCAGGGTTGGAAAAGCCAGATTCAGGGGAGATTGAGATAAATGGTTCTTTTGCAAATGATATGTCTCCGGCAGAAAGAAATGTCTGTTTTATATTTCAGCAATACTCATTATATCCTCACTATTCGGTTTATGATAATATAGCTTTTCCATTAAGATCTCCAACTCATAATTTCACTGAAGAAGAGATTAATACCCGTATTTTAGAAGTTGCTAAAATGCTTAAAATAGATCATAAATTAAAAAATAAAGCCACCATGCTATCTGGTGGAGAGATGCAAAGAGTTGCTATAGCTAGAGCTTTAGTAAGGCAACCTTTAATTTTTCTGATGGATGAACCTCTCTCCTCATTGGATGCAAAAATGAGAGATGAGCTTAGATTTGAACTCAAAAGAATTCAACAAGAGCTTGGAGCAACAATACTATATGTAACCCATGACCAAACAGAAGCTATGACATTGGCTGATCGCATAGGTATATTACAAGAAGGAAGATTGATTCAGACAGGAACACCGCGTGAAATTTATGAGAAGCCGTTAAATATTTATGTAGCTAAGATTCTAGGAAGCCCAGGCATAAATATATTGCCCACAGTTTTTTTTAATTATAAGAGTATGCCGAAAAAAACTAAATATATTGGTTTTCGAC
>JALVAU010000473.1 GCA_027011025.1 Campylobacteraceae bacterium
ATTTTATTTAATATACTAATTAAATAAAAAGTTATTACATAGTTTTATCTAGTTTTAAGTTGGCTTGCAAGTCAAGAAACCTGCAAGCCAATAGATTAATCTTTTATTTCGTACTTGGCACGACCAATTTTATAAAGATCATCCCCATAAGTATCATTTACCACAGTAAGTGGAAAATCAACTACTTCAAGTCTCCTAATAGCTTCAGGTCCAAGTTCTGGATATGCTATCACTTCTGCGCTTTTTATCTGTCTAGCCAAAAGTGCTCCAGCTCCTCCTGTTGCTCCAAAATATATCGCTTTTGATTTTACACAAGCATCTATAACTTCTTGGTTTCTCTTACCTTTTCCTATCATTCCCTTTTGCCCCATCTCATTTATGAGTCTAGGAGAGTATGAGTCCATTCTATAGCTTGTTGTTGGTCCGGCACTTCCTATAGGATCACCCGGCTTTGGTGGAGTTGGTCCTACAAAATATATAACTGAGCCTTTAACATCAAAAGGAAGCTCTTTTCCTTCATCCATCAAGTCAATCAATTTTTTGTGTGCAGCATCTCTTGCTGTGTAGATTATTCCGCTTAGATATACAATATCGCCTACTTTTAATTGCACTACATCCTCATCACTTAGAGGTGTTGTTAAATGATATGTTTTACTCATCTCTTCCTCCTTAAAGCTTGAAAGATGTATGTCTGCTACTGTGACATTGTACATTTACACTAACAGGTAATGAAGCTATATGACAAGGATTGGCTTCTATATGAACTCCTAAAACTGTCTCTCTTCCTCCCATACCCATGGCACCGATTCCAAGATTATTGAGTTTAAGCATCAATTCTTCTTCCATATCCTCAAGAGTTGCATCTTCATTTGTTGTACCAACAGTTCTGAAAAGTGCATGTTTGCTGGAAATTGCTGCTTTTTCAAATGTTCCACCAATTCCAACGCCTACTATAATGGGAGGGCAAGGGTTTGGTCCTGCGTTTGAGACAACCTCTTTTACAAAGTTGACTATTCCTTCTCTTCCGGCAGCCGGTGGTAGTACGGTGGCACGGCTTACATTTTCACTTCCACCACCTTTTGCAGCATACTCTATCTCTAATTCATCACCGGCAACTAAGTCAAAATGAATGATTGCAGGCAGGTTGTATCCAATCTCATCTTTTAGGTTTGCTCTTGTATTCCAGACACAAGTTGAAGCCCTAAAATATCCCTCTTCATATCCTTTTCTAGTGCCTTCGTTTATGGCATCTTTAAGAGTGCCACCAACAACTTTTAAATCTTCTCCTACCTTAACAAAAAAGACAGCCAAACCTGTATCTTGACATAGTGGTCTAGCTTCGTTTGCAGCAATATCTGCATTTTCCAAAAGCTGTTTAAGAACCTCTTTACATACAGGACTCTCCTCCTCCTCGTAAGCTCTGTTAAGAGCTGCGAGTGCATCTTTGGATAAGTTTGTACCGCTATAGATGATATGATCTCTAACGGCTTTTACTATATCCTCATACTTAATCTCTCTCATATTTTTCCTCCCCGAAAAATTTTTTCTCATACAGTACCTCTATTGTTTCTTGAACAGATGTGACACTATGCTCAAACTCTTTTTTCTCGCAAGTGTCTAATGAGACAGTTATTATCTTCTCTGCCCCATTTGCTCCCAACATAACAGGTACACCTCCTACTACATTTTTATGTCCATATTCACCTTCTAATAATGTTGCACATGAGTAGATACTTTTTGAATCTCTCAGAATTGCATCAACCATAATAGCTGTTGCTTTTCCCGGTGCCAAATAGGCAGAAGTTCCTAAATATTTAACTATTTCTGCTCCACCATGTCTTGTTTTCTCAACTATCTCTTCTATCTCTTCTTCGTTTAGCAAATCATGCAAAGGAACACCGGCAACAGTTGAAAATCTTGGTAATGCCACCATGGTATCTCCATGTCCACCGATAACGGTTGATCTAATTTGTCCTGCACCAAATCCAAGTTTTTCCTGAATAAAATGAGTCATTCTTGCACTATCTAAAATACCTGCCATACCTATAACTCTACTCTTTGGAAAACCTGACTCTTTTAGTGCGACATAAGTCATAGTATCAAGTGGATTTGAAACTATTATAAGAATACTCTCTGGCGCTACCTTTTTTACTTCCCCTACAACTTCTCTCATAATTTCAGCATTTTTCATCAATAAATCATCACGACTCATTCCCTCTTTTCTTGGAAATCCAGCTGTAATAACAACGATCTTACTATCTCTTACATCTTCATAACTCTCAGCAACCGTGACACAGGTGTGTGATCTCATGGCCGCAGCTGCTTGATTCATATCAAGTGCTTTTCCTCTAGCTCTGTCAACATCTCTATCAACCAACACAACAGAGTGTGCCATACCATGCATAGCTACCGAATATGCAACAATTCCACCAACATTTCCACCGGCTCCAACAACTGAAATTTTACTTTTAGCACTCATATAAACTCTCCATAATTTTTTAGCTTTCCCCTCGCCTTATATTATATAGCTATCCTTGCGCTCTATAATGAGCAAAGCCCATTATAGAGGCAGGGACCAAAAGTCCCTACAACCTCTTAAAGCTACGAAAAATAGAACTTTTCGAGAAAAAGTGTGTAAAGTCATTATATAGAATCTATAATTTTATTTAATGTCGCACTTGGCCTCATAGCCTTGCTTGCTAGCTCATCATTTGGCTGATAATACCCTCCAACATCTTGCTCTTTTCCTTCAACACTAAGTAACTCTTCTACTATCTTCTCTTCATTTTCCTCTAGTGCCTTTGCAATAGGAATAAATCTCTCTGACAACTCCTCTACATCGCATTTTGCCAAGGCTTTTGCCCAATACAGTGCCAAATAAAAATGGCTGGCTTTATTGTCAGGTTCGCCAACTTTTCTTCCCGGTGATTTGTCATTGTCTAAATAATCAGCGTTTGCAGTATCGAGTGTTTTTACAAGTGCATCTAGCTCTTTTGAGTGATGTTTTTGATTTATATATCTTAGTGATTCGGCTAGCGCTAAGAATTCACCCAAGCTATCCCATCTGAGATGACCCTCTTTTAAAAACTGATCTACATGTTTTGGAGCAGATCCACCCGCACCTGTTTCAAAAAGTCCACCACCGGCAAGCAATGGAACGATAGAGAGCATTTTTGCACTTGTTCCAAGCTCCAATATAGGAAAGAGATCAGTTAAATAGTCTCTTATAATATTGCCTGTAGCACTTATGGTATTTAATCCTGCTCTTACTCTTTTTAGTGAAAATCTCATAGCAAGCTCAGGTGCCATTATATGATACTCTATAGGTTCTTTCTCTAAATATTCAGGCAGGTATTCAAATACTTTTGCTATCAAGTTTGAATCGTGTGCACGGTTTGAATCAAGCCAAAATACAACTGGTTCTCCTGTCAGTTTTCCTCGCTCATGTGCCAATCTAACCCAATCTTTTATAGGTATATCTTTGGCTCTGCTCATTCTCCAAATATCACCCTCTTGCACATCAAAGCTCATTAGCACAGAGCCATCACTATCTTTTACTTCTAACTTACCATCTTCAGAGATTATAAAAGTTGTCGGGTGTGAGCCGTACTCTTCGGCTTTTTGTGCCATAAGACCTACATTTGAAACACTACCCATGGTAGTTACATCAAACTGACCATTTTTAACACAATCTTTCATAGTCTCTTTATATAGTGTTGCATAACTTCTATCTGGTATCACAGCTACACACTCTTGAAGATTTCCGTCTTTATTCCACATTTGTCCACCGTCTCGTACAACAACCGGCATAGAAGCATCTATGATGATGTCATTTGATGCATGCAGATTTGTGATGCCGTTATCACTGTCAACCATAGCTATATTTGGTCTAGTTTCATACTGTTTTGTGATCGCATACTCTATCTCTGCTCTTTTATCTGCTGGTAAAGAGTCTAATTTTTTATACAAATCTCCAAGTCCTAAATTTGGGTTGACTCCAAGTTCTGCAAATTCGGGTGCATACTTTTTAAATACATCATTGAAAAACACTTCAACAGCATGACCGAACATAACAGGATCACTTACTTTCATCATAGTAGCTTTTAGATGTAGTGACCACAAAAGTCCCTTTTCTTTTGCATCATTTATGGTTTGTGCAAGAAATTTGTTTAGAGCAGAAACTGACATGAATGCACCATCTAGTATCTCACGATCTAGAGCATCTATCTCTTTTAAAACTTTTCCATTTAATTCTATAGTAACTTTTCCATCTCCATTTTTAACGATAGACTGCTCATTGCCGTAAAAATCGCCCTCTTTCATATGAGCTACATAAGTTTTAACATCTTTAGAGATGGCTCTTAACCTATGAGGATGTTTTTTCGCATAGTTTTTGACCGCAAGTGCAGCTCTTCTGTCAGAATTTCCTTCACGAAGAACAGGGTTTACTGCACTTCCCAAGCAGTGTGCATATTTGACTTGCAATGCTTTTTCTTCTTCGTTTGACGGATTTTCCGGATAGTCAGGTAAATCATATCCTTTGCCTTGAAGCTCAGCTATACAAGCTTTTAATTGAGGAATAGAAGCGGATATGTTTGGAAGTTTGATTATATTGCCCTCTGGCTCATGTACAACCTCACCCAAATAAGCTAATTCATCACTCATTTTTTGTTCGTCTTTTAAAATATCACTAAATGTTGCAATCACTCTTGATGAGAGTGAAATATCTCTGTTTTCTACATTTACACCTGCATATTTTGAAAATGCTTGCACTATCGGAAGAAGTGAATATGTAGCGAGTGCTGGAGCCTCATCTACCTTTGTGTATATAATTGTTGGATTAACCTGACTCATTTTGTCTCCTTTTTAATAATATAACCAAAATATAAGTAGTTACACTTTAGTTATGTTATCACTTACTTTATAAAAATTATCATAAAATCTTAATTAAACTGTTGAAATAATCTTATAATTATCATAATATTTCATTTTTGTAACTTTTTAACATATTTTTTATGTTGTTTATATGTTTTTGAAAAAGAGTGAACTCCTTTGCTGTTCTTTACAAAATATAGATAATTTGTCTTTTTAGGAAAAATTGCTGCTACTAGCGCAGCTTTGCCAACATTGCAAACCGGATATTTTGGTAAACCCTTGTACCTATATGTATTATACTTTGTTTTATCTTTTTTTATCCTGTCTCTTGTGACCCTGATATGAGAATATAAGCCATAATTTAAGGCACCATCCATCTGTAGTTTCATCTTTTTTCTTAATCTGTTGTATATAACAGACGAAACTAAAGGCATCTCTGTTTTGTTTGCAGCCTCTTTTTGAATAACTGAAGCTATTATGATATATTTATACCACTTTTGCTGATTGTATTCTCCAAAAATTTTCAAAGAGTTCTCTTTGTGAATTTTTAAAGAGGTATTAATC
>JALVAU010000474.1 GCA_027011025.1 Campylobacteraceae bacterium
GGTGTACAGCAGCCATGTTGATTATCTTCTGTTTGCTCTTTGTTTTTAACTATCAAACAGCAAGGTTCTGTATCTTTTGAAGTAAATTGCATGATCTTTCCTTTTTGATTATTAGCACTTTCTTCATAAAAATCCCTACTTTTCGCAAGTTTTAAGGGGTTGTGAGGACTTTAGTGTCTGCTGCTATGATGAGTTTTGCTTATCGTAGTAGCGTAGGGCTAGTTAGTAGATTCTAGCGTATATTTTTAAATGGACTTCTTGTTAGATTGTTTTTTTGAAGAATAAACTCTTTTGCTGAGATAAATTGTATAAGTACCTAACCAGAAGTAACACCAATTAATAGAAACTAGGAAAGGTTGCATATATGAGGCAAAAACTAGCAGATGTACTTATTGTACCTCAAGAGTTTTTAACGACATAGATGTGACCTTTCCTAGTTTCCCTTTGGGCAAAAAGATAACGGCACGATTACTTCGTTAGATTTGTTTGAATTACCTATGGGTAGTCCTGCACAAATCTGCCTTGTACTCGCACCGTTCTCTTTTTGCTATTAATTGGTGTTAATTCTGGTTAGGTACTTAAAATAATGGTAATTTAAGTATTATTTGATTATGATTATGATTATCAATAAAAAGGACATATGATGGAAGAGTTTATCATAGTTTTTAGAGAATCGCTAGAAGCGGTACTTGTGGTCAGTATAGTTATAGGTTATCTAGTCAAGATAAAAAAATTAAAGCTTTTAAGATTTGTATATTTAGGAGTATTTTTGGCTCTACTTGGTAGTGTTGCAGGAGCTATTGGATTTTATCAGCTATTTGGTAATTTTACCGGTACTGCCGAGCAAATTTTTGAGGGTATTACTATGCTCTTTAGTTCTGTACTGATTTTTTATCTTATAGTATGGATGGCAAATAAAAAAAATCAGGCAAGTTTGGCTCTAAAGACGCAAATTCAAAATATTTCTACATCTAATGAAAAGCTTGGAATAATGTTTTTAGTATTTATGTCAATTTTGAGAGAAGGCATTGAAACTACACTCTTCTTAAATGCAAGTATATCAAGCCAAAATGGATTTTCATTAATCTATGCATCTTTTGGTATCATTGCCGGTATAGCAGTTGGCTATGGAGCTTATTTAGGATTTAGGGGTTTGAATTTAAAATATCTATTTAATATCAGTAGTGCTCTTTTGGCACTATTTGCAGTAGGTCTTTTTACAAGAGGAATCCATGAATTTCAAGAAGCTCAAATACTGCCTGTATATATAGAACATATATGGGATATAAGTTATATTTTGGATGAAAATAGCTTTGCCGGAGGAGTGATAAAATCTATGTTTGGGTACAATGCAAATCCATCATTAATGGAGGTTCTTGTATATTGTGGCTCTATATTTTTTCTTTTTATATTTTATAGTAAAAAACAGATGGTTTCTAAAAAGATATAATAATAGACTTTAGGAGGTATTTAGTACCTCCTAAAGGTGTCTTAAAGTGCGGCTTTAGCTTGTTTTAGTACAGCTGTAAATGCCTCAGGGTCATTCATAGCCATATCTGCTAAAATTTTTCTATCTAGTTGTATATTTGCTTTATTTAAAGCATTGATAAAGCGTGAATAACTCATGCCGTTTAATCTGCAAGCAGCGTTAATTCTTACAATCCAAAGTCTTCTAAAATCTCTCTTTTTGGTTCTTCTGTCTCTATAAGCATAGACAAGACTTCTCTCTAACTGCTCTTTCGCTTTTCTAAAATGTTTTCTTCTACCGCTGTAGAAACCTTTTGCCTGTTTTAGTATCTTCTTGTGTCTTCTTCTTCTTACAACACCAGTTTTTACTCTTGCCATTTATATCTCCTTGACCCTCTTTGGTGTCCCTTTTCGGGAACTTGCCCTTAGTTTTTATAACTTAAGGGGTAAAATCGCAATGATTTATATATTATAACTATTTTGTTAAAACTTCTACTTCTTGCCCAACATCAATTTTACAGATGCTACATCACGGCTGTCAACACTTTGCGACTCTTTAAGTCCACGCATTCTCTTCGTAGGCTTTTTAGTAAGAATATGACTTCTGTAGGCTGAGCCTCTTTTGATCCTATTTTTACTAGCTTTAAATCGCTTGGCTGCTCCGCGTACCGTTTTCATTTTCGGCATGCTTTCTCCTCATAATTTTATAAGCTGACAATTCTAGCCTAAAATCTCTTAAAATAATATAATTTTTGTTATTTTTTTGGAACAACAAGCATATTTACATAACGACCTTCAAATATCGGAGGTTTGTCTCTGGTGCCAAGATCTTCAACCATCGGCCAAACTTTTTCCAAAACAGCTTTTCCTGCATCAGGATTTGACATCTCTCTACCTCTTAAAAATACCCTGAACTTTACATGCTTGCCCTCTTCTAGGAATTCTCTTGCATGCTTTATCTTGTAGTTGATATCATTCTGAGCTATTTTCACAGAAAGTTTTATCTCTTTTACTTCTATGGTTTTTTGTTTTTTCTTTGCCTCTTTCTGCTTTTTGACTTGCTGATATTTAAACTTGCCATAGTCCATAACTTTACAAACCGGTGGTTTTGCATCAGGAGCTATTAATACCAAATCTAGTCCTAATCCTTCAGCAATCGAGAGAGCTTTATTTCTTGAAATTACGCCATATTGCGTACCATCGTCACCTAAACACCTTACCTCACTTGCTCTAATATCGTCATTGAGCATTACCTCTTTGCTTTTACTCAAAAGTGTACCTCACTAAGTTTCTCCTTCATTAGTTTTTTTAATTCATCTATGCTAAGATTATACTGTTTTCTTTCTCTTCTATCTCTTAAAGCAACGCTTCTATTTTTAACTTCTTCATCACCAACAACTAAAATCATTGGTACTTTCATCTTTTCTGCATTTCTAATTCTCTTGTTTAAGCTCTCGTTTTTTGCAGAAACTTCTGTGTCTATATTCTCTTGGAGCAGTTCTTTAAAGAGTTCTTGCGCATATTTGTGGTGAGCTTCAGAAATAGGAACGATAATAGCTTGAGTAGGAGCTACGAAAAATGGCAACTCTCCAGCTGTGTGCTCAATCAATATACCTATAAATCTTTCAAAAGAGCCTAAAATAGCACGATGTAGCATGACAGGTTGAGTATGTTCGTTGTTCGCATCTATATATGAAAGATCAAACCTTTGTGGAAGATTGAAATCAACTTGTATAGTTCCACATTGCCATTTTCTTTTTAGGGCATCTGTTATTTTTATATCTATCTTTGGACCATAGAATGCTCCGCCACCTTCATCTACACCATATTTTATGCCGTTTCCATCGAGTGCATCCATCAAGCCTTTTGTGGCAGCTTCCCAATAAGTATCTTCTCCTATAGCTTTTTCTGGTTTTGTTGAGATTTCCATCTCATAATTAAAACCAAAAGCCTTCATCAAGGTATCGACAAAATCTAAAATCTCTAAAACATTCTCTTTTATCTGCTCTGGCGTACAAAAGATATGTGCATCATCTTGGGTAAACTCTCTTACCCTGAAGAGTCCATGCAGTACCCCACTTTTTTCATGTCTGTGGACTACTCCATACTCGAAAAATTTTAGGGGCAAGTCTCTATAGCTTCTAACTTCATTTTGAAAAACCTTTATATGCCCTAGGCAATTCATAGGTTTTATACCGTATTCTGCATCATCAATGGTGGTAAAATACATATTTTCACCATAATTATCATAGTGACCACTCACTTTCCATGCATCACTTTTTAGTATCTCTGGACCTCTGACGGGTTGGTACCCTCTTAGTCTATGCGCTTTAAAAAGTAGATGTTCAAGTCTGCTTCTCATCCTAGCTCCGTTTGGAAGCCATATCGGAAGCCCTGCTCCCACCTCTTCGTCAAAAGTAAAGAGCTTTAATTCGTTGCCAAGTTTTCGATGGTCTCTCTTTTTTGCCTCTTCTATCATGGTGGCATAATCTCTCAAGCTCTGCTTATCTGCGAAAGCTGTACCATATATACGAGTAAGCATCTCTCTTTTTTCATCTCCACCAAGATATGCACCGGCTACTCTTATAAGCTTAAAAAACCTTAGATATCTTGTGTTTGGTACATGTGGACCTCTACATAAATCTTCAAAATCGCCCTGTTTATATGTGGAAACTTCCCCATCTGGTATTCGTAGCATCACTTCAAGTTTTAGGTCATCATCGCTAAAGTGTTTGAGAGCTTCATCTTTTGTGGTATAAATTTTTTCTATTGGAAGTTTTCTTTTTGCAATCTCTTGCATCTTTTTTTCTATCGTCTTTAAGTCACTATCGCTTATCTTTTCGCTGACACGAAAATCGTAATAAAAACCATCCTCTATGACAGGTCCTACGAAAAATTTTGCATCTGGATAGAGCTCTTTTATAGCTTGTGCCATCATGTGGGCAGTAGAGTGTCTTATGACTTCTAGTGCATCATCTGAATTGTCAAATAAAACTTTTTTAAAATTTGTTGAATCTTGCGAAGAAGCGGTTTGTGTATCCAGAAGTGTTTCGCCATCTCTATAGGCTATAACTTCATTTTGCATTTTTATCCTTTTGTGAACTCTCAAACTTCGAGAGAACGAAATATTAAGGAGTGATTTTACCATAATTTGTTCTGAATGTCTATTGTTATATCAGTTTTATTACCTTTGTAAATCTTTATGTCTTGAATTTTTAAGGGTATTGTGTTATAATTACAATTCCCCTCCCCCTATATAGCGGTAGGCTCAAAGGGTCTATCGCTAAGTTAATTTTTACTTATCGCTAGGGGATTTAAATTCAAACTATTAAGGAAATCAGAAATGAAAAAAAATATTCATCCAGAATTCGTGGAGTGTACAGTTACTTGTGCTTGTGGCAATAAATTTGAAACAATGTCAAATAAACCAGAAATGAGGATAGATATCTGCAATGAGTGTCACCCGTTTTTTACAGGTTCAGAAAAGATAGTAGATGCTGCAGGTAGAGTTGAAAAGTTTAAGAAAAAATACAATATGAAGTAATTTTCAGGACTTTGGTGCCAAATTTTGGTCTATCTAATTCCTACTCCCATAGGAAATATTGATGATATTTCGGTTAGAAGTTTGAAACTTCTAACCGAAATTAAAATCCTCTTCTGCGAGGATACAAGAGTCACAAAAAAACTTCTCCATCTTCTTTCTACACGAAACAGTATAGAATTTAAAATAGAAAAATTCATCTCATTTCACTCTCATAATGATAAAAAAGTTTTAGCTTCCTTAGAGAGGGAGTTTTTTCAAGAAAATATAGCATTTATGAGTGATGCGGGAATGCCTTGCATCAGTGACCCTGGTGCAAATTTAGTAAGATATTGCCAAAAAAATAGTATTGAATATGAAATTCTTCCAGGGGCAAATGCCACTCTTTTAGCTTATGCTTCTAGTGGATTTGATTTTCCTAAATTTATA
>JALVAU010000475.1 GCA_027011025.1 Campylobacteraceae bacterium
TTTTAAAAAGTATTTTTCTTTTAATTCTTTGCTGATTTTGTGTAGGTTTCTCTCTCTGTAGGTTGCTAGCATTGCTTTATTGATGATAGTTTCACTAATATCAATTCCTACAATATGAAAATCTGCCGGTTTGAATCCAGCCTCTAGCATCATGATGGCTATCGTATAGGGCTCATCCCCTGATGAGCTTGGTGCACACAGTATTTCTACTTTGAAACCCAATATTTTTGCTTTTTTAATCATATCTTCTATCTGTTTGGTTTCTCTAAAAAAATAGGTCTCATTTACAGTAAGGTAGTCTATCACTTCTTGTTTTAAGGAGAAGTCTTTTTTGATAGAGGCTAATAGTTCTTTAAAGCTATATATATCTTGTTTTCTGCAAAATAGTTTAAGTTTGTTTTTTATAATGTCTTTTTTATTGAAGAAATCAATTCCTATCTCATTTTTTATATAGAGTATAAGCTGTTCTATATCTGAAAAATCCTCCTCTATCGGTAGCTTTTTTTCCTCTTTCTTGGGCTCTCTTCTAAAGAAATCAAACATTAAAAACTCCTAATTTCATCACAAATTTCAAAAATATTCAGCTGAGGCGCTTGTGGATTTAGCTCGTGGGCAGCTTTAGGCATGCCATATACAATAGCACTCTCTTGGCTTTCATATATACATGTAGCGCCACTTTTTGCTAAATTTAGTGCTCCTTTTGCTCCATCATCGCCAATGCCAGTTAAAACTATACATAATATTTTAATCCCTGTTGAAATTTTTACAAGAGAGTTAAATAGTAAATCTATATTTGGTGTGTAGCTAAGAGTTGTATCGTCTTTTTTTGCTCTAATACCTTGGCGGTCTTTCATGATTTCATAATTTTCATCGAGAATATAGACCTTTCTGTTTCTAAGGAGTTGATTATTTTTAAGAAGTAGTACATCTATTTGTGAGTTATTATTTAATTGCTTGGCAAAACTTGCTAAAAACGAGCTTTGCATATGTTGCGCTACCAAGATTGTGGCATCAAAATCTTTTTGAATTGATTTTATAATTTTTTGAATATGACCTGGCCCGCCCGTAGAAGAACCAATGAGAATAAGTTTTTTTATTTTCAAATTATCTCTTTAGTGATTTTTTGATATTATACTATAAAAATAAAAAGCTTTAGTGTTTGCTACTTTAGTTGGAATTTATTTCCAACGCTAAAAGTAGATAGATAAAAAAATTCTAGGCGATAGCCTAAGCTTTAGTGTTTGCTACTTTAGTTGGAATTTATTTCCAACGCTAAAAGTAGATAAAAATAGAAAGAAGAAATTCTAGGCGATAGCCTAAGCTTCAGTAGAGTGTGAATTGGCTAGGAATTCACTTCCTAGCCAAGATGACAATAGATAAAAAAATTCTAGGCGATAGCCTAAGCTTTAGTGTTTGCTACTTTAGTTGGAATTTATTTCCAACGCTAAAAGTAGATAAAAATGAAAAAAGGAATATTTGTGATAAAAAATATAAAAGAGTATGATTTTGCTCCACTTCCGGCTGGAGTTGGGGGAAGCATGAGCGTTTTGATAGGTGATGATAAAGCTCCAAACTTTATGATGAGAAAATTTATACTTAAGAGTGGAGGATCTATGCCTCTTCATACAAATAGTGTAGAACATGAGCAGTATGTGCTTAGTGGCAGTGCAAAAGTTGTTATTGGTGATGAGGTAAAAATAGTCAATAAAGATGATATTTTATTTATTCCTGCCGGTGTTGCCCACTCTTATGATGTTGTTGGTGATGAGAGTTATGAGTTTTTGTGCTTAGTCCCAAACGAAAAGGATGAGATAAAGATTCTTTGATGAAAGAGAGTATCTTGATAACAGGTTGCTCTAGTGGTATAGGTTATTTTTGTGCCAAAGAGTTGCACAAGATGGGCTATATCGTTTACTCTACAGCTAGAAGAGATGAAGATGTACAGAGATTGAAAAAAGAGGGCTTGCGCTCATTTAAGCTCGATGTAACGAAACAAGAAGATATAGAAAATGCAGTAAATTTTATAGAAAATGACAATGACGGAAAATTAGATATACTATTTAATAACGCAGGCTTTGGGCAGCCGGGGGCTTTAGAGGATTTGAGTAAAGATGCTCTAAGAGAACAATTTGAAACGAATGTTTTTGGAAACTTTGCGTTAACAAAAGCTGTTTTAAAACTACTCAGAAACTCTAGCAATGCCAAAATCATACAAAATAGTTCAGTTTTAGGATTTGTATCTATGCCTTATAGGGGAGCTTATAATGCTAGTAAATATGCACTTGAAGGGCTTAGTGATACTCTTAGGCTTGAGTTGGAGCCATTTGGTATTGATGTTGTTTTGATAGAGCCTGGTCCAATTAGAAGTGATTTTAGAAAAAATGCTTATGTTAAATTCAAAAAATACATAACAGTTAAGGGAAGTTTTTACGAAAACAGCTATATGCAATCAATAGCAAGGTTTCAATCAACAAAAGATGACCCATTTACTTTAGGCAGTGATGCTGTGTATAAGGTTTTGTTAAAAATTATAAATAGTAAAAATCCAAAAGCTAGATACAGAGTTACATTTCCAACTACTCTTTTTTGGTTTTTAAAGAGAGTTTTGAGTACAAAAATGCTAGATAGGATTTTAAGAAATGTTTGAGGGTGTAGAGACTCCATGCTATGTCTGCTATGAAGAGTTGCTAGAAAAAAATCTAAAAATTCTCTCAGCGGTAAAGCAAAGAAGTGGTGCCAAGATACTTTTGGCGCTTAAAGGGTTTGCTTTCTGGCATCTTGAGCCTCTTGTTTCAAAATATCTTGATGGTTGTTGTGCTAGCGGTCTTTGGGAGGCAAAACTGGCAAAAGAGAAATTTAAAGGTGAGATACATACATATTCACCTGCTTTTAAAGAAGATGATATAGATGAAATCCTGAATTTGAGCCAACATATAGTCTTTAACTCTTTTTCCCAATGGAGCAGGTATAGATCCAAAGCTATTAGCAGGGTATCTTGTGGTATCCGGATAAATCCTCAAGTATCCTGTGCCCCTGTTGAGCTATATAATCCTTGTGGAGTATATAGTCGTTTTGGTGTTACTAAAGATGAGTTTAGCGATACATTGCTTGATGGAATTGAGGGTTTGCATTTTCATGCTCTTTGCGAACAAGGAGCAGGTGAGCTTGAAAAGGTATTGAGTGCCGTTGAGGATAAGTTTGGCAAATACATACCCAGCATGAAGTGGGTAAATTTCGGAGGAGGGCACCATATCACCAAAGATGGTTATGATATAGATAAGTTAGTACAACTAATAGTTGATTTTAGACAGAGGTATGGTGTGGAAGTCTATCTTGAGCCGGGAGAAGCTGTTGGTTGGAGATGCGGAATTTTAGTATCATCTGTTCTAGATATAATTCACAATGAGATGGATATAGCTATACTTGATACCTCTGCTGAAGCACACATGCCCGATACCCTAGCCATGCCATATCGTGCCCAAGTGAGACATGCGTCAGAGGCAAATGTAAAGCCTTATACATATAGATTAAGTGCAAACAGCTGTCTTTCAGGTGATATTATGGGAGATTACTCTTTTGATGAGCCTCTTAAAGTAGGAGATAACATCATATTTGAAGACCAAATTCACTATACTATTGTAAAAAATACAACATTTAATGGCATAAAACTACCATCTTTGGCAATAAAGAAGAAAGATGGTAGCTTTAAATTAGTAAAAAAATTTTCTTATGAGACATATAGAGATAGAAACTAGCCTTTTAATCCCTCAATCCAACTCTCTAGCTCTTTTTGAAGCCCCTCTTTTGGAGCTTCTAAAAAATTAATCTCAAACTGATCGGTAAATTCACATATCCCTATAGATCTTGGTCTAACAGCTAAAATTTTTGCCGTGGGTATCTCCTTCCCAAAGCAAAATATTATATTTTTGGCATCAACCATATCTTCCACTATTTTATGTTCACTAAGGGACTTTGTGTGTGAAAAGTGATCAAAAACAGTTATGTAAGATGCTATAGGGTGTTGCTCAATTTTTTCTTTTATATACTTAATAATTCCATCTGTATCTTTAAACCTAGTTTTGCTTTTTAAAATTTGCATGGTATAAACTGGGTATTTATCTTTAAATATTATCTTTTTCATTTTTTTATCTACCTAGAAATCATATCTCAAAGTAATTTCTGCCGATGCTTCAGAATGCTTTACAGTCAAAGGTCCTATTGTTGTATTTACAGTTACTGTGTTACTTGGTGAATACACAAAGCTAAAATCCAAAGATATATTTTTATTTAAATTTGTCCCCGCACCGGTAGTAAAGTGGTCCTCACTAGTTGCCGGAAACATAAGATAGTTAAACATATTTAAAGATTGACCTTGTGGCGTAGTTCCCGGATATGTCGTGATAGGATTTGTTGCATGATTGTATCCAAGACTATACCATGTTCCATCATTTTCATATTTTACACCAAGTGAATAAATATTTTGATCATTCCAGCCAAAATCTTTATATCCATCTGCACTACCCCATTTAACTTTTTTATAGTCAAATGAAAAGTTAAAATTATTGAAATTATAGGATAACCCTAGCCCATATTCCGCCGGTTGGGCTAAATCATCTGCAAATACCGAAGGAAAAATTCCCATGGCTACAAAAGGAGCGGATGCTGTACTTAATGTATTTTTGTAAGACATACTTATTTTTGATTTATAAACCAAGCCAATTGTAAAATCATTGCTGATATCGTAGCTAAAACCGAGTGCAAAACCGACGCCAAAGTGGTCGCTAGAGCCTGAGCCTACTTGGTTTATTCCTCCCATGCCATGCATGTTGTATGCTATGTCAAGTGAGCCATACTGGATAACAGGAGCAAAGCCTACCGAGATACCATCTGTATGATACGCAAGTGTAGGAGCAAATTTCATCAGCATTAGATTTGTTCTTGCATCCATCAATGTTGGAGTTCCTCTATAATCCACTCCCATACCGGCTGCTCCAAACATGCCAAGACCAAAAGCCCAGTTTTCATTTATTTTGATGGAAGAGAAAACTTCTGGCATAATACTCATATCGGCATCACTATCTGTTCCATTTGCTTGGACACTAGGCATAAAAAGAGTTGCTCCAAAGTCCATCTGCGTATTTTTACTTTTTGCAATCATGGCAGGGTTTACCAAAACATTTTCTGCACCAAAAAAAGTGGCAATTCCAACTCCACCCATGGCTCTTGATTTTGCGCCAAGACCAATCAAGTTATCTCCGTTTGTAGCAAGTAGTACAGATGCGCTAAGTGCCACCAAAACTAACTTTTTCATTAATTACCTCCAAAAAATTTAGGAATTGTACAATAAAAAATAAGAAAAACAAAATACTTTTTTCGTCAATTTCGTCAATTTTTTGAAGATTTTAAATAATAAACTAATTGT
>JALVAU010000476.1 GCA_027011025.1 Campylobacteraceae bacterium
ATATATAGTTGATGAATGTAGTTCTATAACTTCTTTAATACTTAGATTTGATAATTTTGAAATTCTATCCAAATCAAAACCAACCTCTTCACTATAATACATAGGTATTTCTACCAATTTACCCTCTTGCCCCTCCTCTTTCAACTCCAAAGATATAGTCTCTTTTAAGTATTTGATAAACAGATCACTATCATACTTCTCTAAATCAAAATGAATCAAAATAGATGTATATGATGGAGTTATATCTATGATACCGCTATCTTTAGAGTCTTTAAGCAGGCCATAGTTATACTGTACTAAATCCACACTCTCTTTTGATATAGAGTTTGAAAAATAGACTATAATACTATCGACTGATGCAATTTTATACTTTATCAACTAAATACTCCCTCATAGCTTCTACCATGCTTAGTGCATGGGCATTGTCTCCATGTACACACAAACAATCAACCTTAAATTTTAAGATTTTACCTGTATGCGATTTTATCGCACCATTTTTAATCAAAAAATCCAATCTCTCTAGCACCTCATCACTTGAGCCAAGTACCGCATTTGGCATACTTCTTGGCATCAAAGAGCCATCATCCATATATGCTCTATCTGCAAAAGCTTCAAATAAAAGTTTCGCACCAAAGCTATCTGCTACATCAGTATAATCCTGGTTTTTTGATGAGCTTAAAATCATAAGTTTGAGATTTTTATCGTATTTTGAAATTGCACCTACTATGGCTTCAAAAACTTTCATATCCCTCATCATTGTATTGTACAGTGCTCCATGAGGTTTTACATACTCTACTTTTGCACTATTTGCCTTACAAATGGAATCCAATCCTCCAATCTGGTATATGATAAAACTCTCTATCTCTTTTTGTGTGCATTTCATATCTCTTCTTCCAAAGCCAACTAAATCAGGATATCCCGGATGTGCTCCTATAACCACACTATTTTCACAAGCTAACCTAACAGTTTTATCCATAGTTACCGGATCACCTGCATGAAAACCGCAGGCAATGTTTGACATATCAATCAAAGGCATTATTTTTTCATCTAATCCCATCTTCCAAGAACCAAAACTCTCACCCATATCACAATTTAGTTTGATCATCAGATTTTCCTTGCTATTTTTTCTCCAAATTTTACACTTTTTTCAGCTCTACATGTAAGCTCTACTGAGTTTTTTTGAAAAAACATCACGATAGTCGAGCCCATCTCAAATTTTCCTAACTCTTGGGCTTTTTTCAAAGTAATCCCATTGTAACTATAATAAGTTATATCTCTCTTCTTAGAGTTCGTTTGTATCCTGTCATCAAAAACAAAACTCATTTTGCCTACATTTAAAGCACCAATAAAAACCATATAAAAAAGCTTTTTATCTGATGTCTCACACTCAAGTACAACTCTCTCATTCTCTATAAAAAGGTTTGGTATTTTTTGAAGGTATTTTGTATTTACAGGATATAATTTTCCCGGTATATGTACTGCTTTGTTAATCTTCATATCAATAGGGGCATGATAGCGATGATAATCCTTTGGAGATAGATAAAAATTTATATATTTTCCATCTGTTATCTTCTCTTTATCCTCTGTGTTTATCTTACCGCCTATCAAGTCAGATACACTATAACTAAATCCTTTTATCTGTAAAGCCAAAGCATCTTTTATATCTCCGCACTCTGTTATGAAACTATCGCAGGGAGATACAAAAATATTTTCATCTTCATTTACTTCTCTTTTGTGTGTTAATTCTCTTGTAAAAAGCGCATTTAAACTCTTGTAGTAAGATATTTTCTTAAATTCGCTCATATCAACTTCCATAAAATGTACATAGCTTTTATTTATGATATATTGCAGGGGTGATGGAAATTTCAAAGAGGCAAATCTACCAAATATTCTCGAAATTACAGAGGTTTTAAACATAAAAAATTATCCTTAAGCATCAAATAAACACTATTTTAACACTAGTTATATTAATATAAAGTGAAGTGAAGCTGTTTTTTGCTAAAATAGCAAGCTTAAAAAATGGATACGAGGAATAAAAATTGAGAAGTCATTATTGTACACAAATAGGTGAAAAAAATATCGGGGAAATTGTAGAAGTTTGCGGTTGGAGCAACAATAGCAGAGACCACGGTGGAGTTATATTTATAGATTTAAGAGATAAAAGTGGTTTGATTCAACTTGTATGCGACCCAGCAGATAGTAAAGATGCTCACGAAATCGCAAACAGAGTCAGAGATGAATTTGTTTTAAAAGCCAAGGGAAAAGTTAGAGCTAGAGGAGAAGGACTTGAAAATCCAAATCTAAAAACTGGAAAAATAGAGATAGTTGTAGATGAGTTGATTATCGAAAATGTAAGCGAACCTGTGCCATTTGTTATAGGCGATAACAATGTAGGGGAAGATGTCAGGCTGAAGTATAGATATTTGGATTTAAGAAACAAAAAATCTTATGAAACTTTCAAACTAAGAAGCAAAGCTACCATAGCAGCAAGAAATCTACTCGACAGCAAAGAGTTCTTAGAGGTTGAGACGCCGATCCTAACAAAATCAACTCCAGAGGGAGCTAGAGACTATCTTGTGCCAAGTCGTGTGCACAATGGCGAATTTTTTGCCCTACCACAATCTCCGCAACTTTTCAAACAACTCTTGATGTGCTCTGGTTTTGATAGATATTTTCAAATAGCAAAATGTTTTAGAGATGAAGATTTGAGAGCTGATAGACAGCCTGAATTTACACAGATAGATTTAGAGATGAGCTTTTGTACTCAAGATGATGTTATAGAGGTGACAGAAGCACTTTTAAAAGATATATTTAAGGCTTGTGGTCACGAGATACAGACTCCATTTAACAGACTAAAATACAAAGATGCAATGGAGACTTATGGTAGTGATAAGCCTGATCTTAGGTATGATTTGCCACTTATTGATGTTATAGATATATTTGCAAGATCTTCAAATGGAATTTTCAGCTCAATTGCAAAAGATAAAAAACACAACAGAATAAAAGCTTTAAAAGTACCAAATGGAGACAATATCTTCTCAAAAAGACAGATGAAGGGTTTTGAAGACTATGTAAGAAAATTCGGAGCAGCAGGTCTTGGCTATTTCCAGATGAAAGAGGAGGGATTAAAAGGTCCTTTGACAAAATTTTTCACACCCGAAGATTTGGAAGAGATAGTAACCGTATCTGATTTAAAAGTCGGTGATGTTATCTTTTTTGGTGCGGGAGATAAAAAAGTAGTGCTAGACTACATGGGAAGATTTAGAATCTATCTAGCAGAGCTTATGGATATCATCCCAAAAGATAGATTTGAGTTTGTGTGGGTAGTTGATTTTGATATGTTTGAGGTAGAAAATGGCGATATCAAAGCACTTCATCACCCTTTTACAATGCCTAAAAATTTAGATGCTCCTGTTGATGAGATGGAATCTATAGCTTATGATATAGTCTTAAACGGAGTTGAATTAGGCGGAGGAAGTATAAGAATACATAAAAAAGATATACAAGAAAAAGTCTTTGAACTGTTAGGAATTAGTGAAGAAGAGGCAAATGAGAAATTTGAATTTCTTCTTGATGCATTAAAATTTGGTGCTCCTCCTCACGGTGGTTTGGCTCTAGGATTGGATAGGTTGATAATGCTTCTTACTAACTCTAGTAGTATAAGAGATGTCATCGCATTTCCAAAGACTCAAAGAGCACAATGCCTACTGACTAATGCACCTAGCGAAGTAGATAATGCTCAGTTGAGAGATCTTGGTATAAGATTAAGAGAGATACAAAAAAAATAGGATGAAATCACTATTTCTAATCATAGGGGCACCCGGTAGCGGAAAGAGTACCGATGCCTCTATAATCGCACAAAAACACAATGATACAACGATACACTTCTCAGTTGGTGAACTCTTAAGACTTGAAGCAAAAAGCGGGAGTAAGCTTGGAAAAATCATAGAGGAAAAAATCAATGCAGGTATGCTTGTTCCTGTAAAAATAGCAATAGAAACCATAATAAAAGCAGTTGATAGCTCAGATAAGAAAATCATACTCATAGATGGTTATCCTAGATCAATAGAACAGATGCAGGAGTTTGAGCGCGAACTCGAAAAAGACAAAACTATAAAATTAAAAAAGGTCATAGAAGTTCAAGTATCTCAAGATACAGCAAAACAGAGAGTTCTAGGAAGAAATAGAGGGGATGACGACAAAGAAGATATCTTTTTGGATCGGATGAGAATCTATAATGAGCCTCTAAAAGATATAAGGAAATTTTATCAGGATAAAAATCTTTTAGTACAAGTCAATGGAGAAAAGACTGTAGAAGAGGTAGTTAAAGATATGGAAGACAAGATATATGGATAGTCTGAATTTTTACAGTGTCATTATCGGAACTGAGTTGCTAAATGGAAGAAGAGAAGATAAACACTTTGGCTTTCTAAACTCTCAACTTAGAGACAGAGGCTTAAGACATGAAGCAAATTTCGTCATCAACGACAATCCGCCACTAATGCAAAAAGTTTTCAAAATGATAGCTAGCGATCCAAAAAGTGTAATGTTCTGTTTTGGCGGTATAGGCTCTACACCTGATGACTACACAAGAGATGTGGCTTCAAAGGCATTTACAGATGGAGTATTGCAAACAAATAAAAGAGCATTGGAGCTTATAAAAAATGAGTTTGGAGATGAGGCATATCCACACAGAGTAAAGATGGCAGATATCCCAAAAGGTGCAAAACTTTTAGATAATGTCATCAATAGAGTTCCGGGATTTTATATCGACGATAGATTTTTCTTCACTCCGGGATTTCCATCTATGGCACACCCTATGGTTTTATGGGCGCTAGATAACCTATTTGAATCTAAAAAAGCCAAGCATTTCTGTGGATTTAAGGCTGATTGCTCTGAAAATGACATCATCGATATAATGCAAAAATTACCAAAAGATATAGAGCTCTCATCACTGCCAAAAATAGTAGGAGACAAGAAAAGCGTAGAGATATATCTCTCTAGCTATAACGATGAAAAACTAAAAACTTGGTGTGATTTTTTTAAAAACGAGATGGCAAAGATAGATAAAAGATACTTTGATGAGTATTAGTTCTTTGAAAAATAACTATCCACACCATTTGCTATACCCTTAGCCAATAAATTTTCGTATTGATAGTTAAACAATCTTAAGCCTTCAGTTGGGTTTGTTATATAGCCCGTCTCTATCAGAATAGATGGCATTTGGGCTCCGACCAATACCCAAAAAGGTGCTTCTCTTACTCCACCGTCAACAACATCATACTTCTTTCGCAAAGATTTAAGTATGGCTTGCTGGACATCAAGTGCCATCTTATTTGCTTGTATAATTTTAGCTCGATTCATCACACTTAAAAATGTATTTTTACTATAATAA
>JALVAU010000477.1 GCA_027011025.1 Campylobacteraceae bacterium
GACGATACCTGTGCGATGCTGGGAAGTGTAAATTTTGACAATCGAAGTCTATTTTTAAACTATGAGATAGCCACATTTGTTTACACCAAAAGAGTGATAGAAGAGATGCATAGCTGGATGAGTATTTTGCTTCATGATTCGACAAAAGGTACAAAAAAGGTGTCGAAATTTAGAATAATAATGGAAAATTTTATGAGAATTTTCGCTCTTCAGGCATAATTGATGCTAAAACCAAGCAAAAGTATCAAAATTTTAAAGCATCAAAGCTCTACATGTAGAGATAATTTCAATCTGATATGTTGGAATATCGAAAAACTCTCCTTGAGCGAAAAATTTAAAAAATATCTCCAAGAATTGATAGTAAAAGAAAAACTGGATTTTTTACTTCTTCAAGAGGTAAAAAAAGAGACTCAAGAAGATATGGATTTGGAGGGTTTTTCGTATATACTTTCTTTAAATATGCAAACTAAAAAGTATCTTTACGGGGTTTTGAGTGCTTTTAAAATTTCGTGTATCAATGAGAAAAAATTGCTCACTTCCTCCAAAGAGCTTTCTCTTTTGACACATAAAAGCTCTTTGTTTACTTTGCATAACATCAAAAACAATCAAGAACTATTGGTAGTAAATATACATGCCATCAACTTTGTGACAAGCAAAAGCTTTAGAAAAGAGTTGGATTATATACAGTCTCAAATATCCCCCTTTAAAGGTGCTTTGATAGTAGCGGGAGATTTTAATGCCTGGAGCAAAAAGAGAGTAGAAATTTTAAGAGATTTTGCGCAATCTCTCAATCTTGCCAAGGTAAATTTAAAAGATGAAAAAAATATAAAAAAAGTTTTCAATAAAACACTCGATTTTGTATTTTATAGAGGATTGGAAGTCAAATCTGCCAAAGTCATAAACTGCGATGCCTTTTCAGACCACAATCCGATAATAGTAAAATTTGCAGTTCCCTAGACACTGAGTGTCTGAAGATTTTTCTTCAGATAATTTTCTAGGAAGTTCAAAGACTTATGCAAGAAGTCTAATGAGTTCAGTACACATTAACCACTATATCTATATAATATAATCATGAAAAAAGGTGTGGTTCTTCTTGTTACTATGGGTTTTGTTGTTGCTTTGATTGGCTTGATTGCTTATCTGTTCTCTTTGTCGGACAGGATGTTTGATAAGGCAAATCAACTACAAGCAAGAGATCAGAGTGCAGTTTTGTTTCGTGATGTTAAAGAGTTGTTAGATAGCTATGTCAAAGATGTTAAGAGTGATGAAAATCTCTCCGTATTTCTTTTGGGCAGTCCACCTTTTTATGACTCCAAAAGTGGTTTGGGGCTAGAGGTTAGAGTGGAGTCTTTGAGTGATAAGATAAATATAAACTCTATACTTTTAAAAAACAAGATAGATAAAAATATAAAAAAATATATAGAAAATATCTGTGAAACTTACAATGTACTAGACCCCTCTTTTTTTATATCTCTCATCTTGGATACCATAGATACCGACTCTAGGGCGCGAGAGATTTCAAGTGAAATTTCACTAAAAAACACAAAATACTCAAATGGGAGCATATCTAGTAAAAAACAGTTTGAAACTCTATTGAAGTACTATGCCAATGTTGCACAAGATGAAAATATATATAAAGTTCCATGGGAGAGACTTATCTACTTTGGAGGGCTTGAAAAAGGTATGGTTGATTGCAACAGGATAAGCAAAGAGATGGTGTGGGTTTTGGGGCTTGATGGCTCAAACTATGGTGGCTGTGATGACTTAAAGAGTGATGAAAACAAAAAAATAGCTACAAAATACAGTCTAAAAGAGTTCAATAAAGAAGATAATTATTATGTTTTAGTTAAAATATATTATCAAGTAGATGAGCTTAAAGACAGAGCTTCATTTTTCTACGATATGAAAACACACAAGGCAAGTAATTTTGAGCTTTTTTAGCAGTAAGAGAAAAGATATATATTTTATAACAAAAAATTTTGACAAAAAGATAGACTCAAGGTGTGATATTGTCTTATCCCCCCAATTTTACTGGACAAAAAAGGTCAATCTAAATACAAATTTCTCTTTTGAAGTCAAAAAGATGGCTCCATCTATATTTGACGGCATATTGCCAAAAGGAGATTTTGATTATAGAGTCTTTAAAACTAACCCAAAAGAGTTCATCATATTAGCCTATGATATAGAGCACATCTTGCAGGAGTTGAAGCTTTTAGGAATCGATATATCTCTTGTAGATAAAATCTACACAATCCAAAGTGAACTTTTGGATAAAAATATATCGCTAAAGAGTGATGAGACTCACGGTATCGTATCGGTTGATGGTATTGTAGTCCATCTACCTCTAAGGTTTTTGGAAGAGACACCAAAAAACAGTATAGAAGAGATACTCCAAGATAGACTGTCGTCTAGCTATATATACTCAAAAAATCTCAAAGAGATGGGCATAGATAAAAAAGAGTCAAATCTCATACTGAGTTTGTTAATTCTCTTGGCTCTAGTGCTATTTGTGCATATACTAAAGATAGAAAAAAACAGAAATCTAATAGCAAAGCAAAAAGAGAAGATGATCAAGAGGTACGATCTTCCAAAGACAAGTTTTGAGATAAAGAGTATGCAAGCTGAATTTACAAAGATAGACAAAGAGCAAAACCGTCTAAGGGAAGCACTCTCTTATATCGGAAATTTTACTCTTTTAAACAAGGAGTTTTTCAATTCGCTTGAGTATGAAAAATCACACCTGAAACTCTCTGTCAGACTAAACAGTAAAAATAGACAAAGAGTATTTAAGGATTTTGTATCAAAAAAATTTAAGATTATAAAAGTGGATAAAAATGGAAAAGATTTTATTGCACAGGTGGCTTTATGAACCGCTTTAAGATTTCTTTCCTTTTTTTCATTATCATTGTTGTTATAATTTTTGGATTTTATTATATAAATATCAAAAAAGAGTTGAGACAAGAACAGCTTGGGTTTAGGCAGTTTAAAGAGGCTTCTAGCTCTTTGGTGCTTTTGAAAAATAGATGGATTTCAAAAAGAGATGATAAGAGTATATTTTCAAGAGTCGCAAACATAGCCAAACCGACAAAAGAGAGTATAAAAAGAGGTGTAAAAATTTTTGATTTTTACTCTATATCACAATCAAATATGAAAAGAGTGCTAAAGTTCCTGCTCAACTCACATGTGCAGATAAAAAAGATAAGTATAAAAAGAAAAGGTAGTAAGATATCTCTACATGTAGAGGTAAAATTATGAAAAAAGTATCTATATTTATAGTTTTAGTGCTTTTTTGGATAGTGCTTCTCTTTCCAAAAGCTATCGTTTGGAAAAATTTTATAGGTTATTTAGAGACAAAAGATATAAAGATAGAGACAAGGGCAACACAAGATTTGAAATACAAATTTATAGCAAAGGATTTAAAGATTTCATACAAAGGCATGAACATAGCACAAATCAAAAGTCTGAGCCTAAAACCATGGCTACTGTATGATGAGGTAAATTTCAAAACGGCTAAGTTAAATAAAAATGTGCCTATCTTAAAAGGTTTAAATATATCACAATTAAAAGCAACTTATGATATCTTGCACCCCACTCTCATAAAGGCAAAAGGCGGTAGTGGATATGGTGATTTTACGATAACTGTTTGGATTTTAAAACACAAAGGAGTTGTTTTACTCAAAAGCGATCACATAAATAACTCTTTTTTAAGAGGGTATTTCAAAAAAACTAAAGATGGGATGAGATATGAGTTTAGTTATTAGATCAAAACTTATCTCGTTTTTATGGTGGATTTTTGCGCCTCTTTTGACTGCGTTATTGTTCAATTCATTGGTTATTTTGATATTTGACAAGAGTTATTCAAATGATATAAACACAAATGATGCAGGATTTAATTATACCCGAAATATCCCTCTTTTTTTACATTCAAAAGCTCAAAATAGACCAAAGAGCACTATCGCAAAGCCATCTTATAGATTGGGTGATATACAACTAAAGGCTTGTTATGTTGGTACTATCCGCCAATTTATAGTCTTTCAAGAGGGTGGTAAGACTCACTTTTTGGATTTGCATAAGAGTTATAAAAATGCAAAATTGAAAGAAATCGGGATGGATTATGCACTATTTGTAAAAAATAAAAAAGAGATACGACTAGATCTTCAAAAGACAAAAACAGGACAAATTCTTGGTAAAAAGAGGAATATAGCTAAAAAAATAGCACCAAACAGTAGATTTATAGATGTAAAAAGAGATAGTTTCAAAGAGTATAAAAAGAGCATTAGAAGAGCCCTAAGAGATATAAGGGTAGAACCACTTAGGAAAGACAGAGAGTTTTTGGGTGTAAAGATAGGCTTTATCAGAAAAAACTCTCTATTTGATACGATGGGATTTAAAAAGGGTGATATCATCAAATCCATAGATGGACATGCACTCACAAGCATAATGGATTTGTTGCCGTACTACAATAGACTAGATGAGACAACGACTATAATAGTCGGCTTTGAAAGAGATAATGAGATGAAGGAAATAACTTATGAGATTGATTAGTGTGATACTTGTATTTGCAAGTTTGCTGTTTGCAAAAAACAGCAGTGTTGAGATAAATTTTAAAGATTTACAGATAAATGATTTTGTAAAGATGGTCTCTAAGATAAGCGATAAAAATATACTTCTAAACTACAATATTCCCGGTAAAGTAAATTTTATATCTGTAAAACCCATCAAAAAAGACCAAATTTATGATCTACTTATAAGTATCCTAAAAAACAAAGGATATACACTAGTCGATACTCACAACGGCTATTTTCAAGTGGTAAGGAGTAGCGATGCCATAAGAGAGTCCCCACCTCTAAAGTCAAGCGGGACACTAAACCAAATCCAGACTTATATATTGGGTATTCGCAATCTTTCAGCCATACAGATACTTCCACAAATCCGTTTTTTACTGAGCAGATATGGAAAAATTGCTGTCTCCAAAGAGGCAAATAGCCTAATCATAACAGACTATCTTCAAAATCTAAGGAGTATTAAGGAACTCATAAAAGAGTTGGATTCTCAAAAGAAAAAAGAGATCAAATTCTACACTCTTGAAAATTCAAAAGTAACATCGATTCTACCCAAGATAAAAAGTATAACAAACAGTATATATAATCAAAAAATGCCAAGCCAAAAGGTTGATTTTTTTGCAAATGAGGGCACAAATACTCTCATAATAATCTCTAGTAAAAAGATGATAAAAGAGATAATTTCTCAAGTGAAAGAGTTGGATAAAAAAGATGATGTATCTCAGAGATATCTTCATATCGTGAGTCTAAAAAATGCAGAAGCCAAAACAATAGCCCAAACTTTAGGTGAAATAATAGCAAATAGACCCAAAGATAAA
>JALVAU010000478.1 GCA_027011025.1 Campylobacteraceae bacterium
AGAGTTATATAGAGCTTATGTGACCAAAGCACCGCAAAATGCTAAAATCATAGATGAGTTGATGAGCTTAAGACAAGAGATGGCAAAGATCTTAGGGTTTGATAATTATGCTTCATATTCGATAGCTCCAAAGATGGCAAAAGATGAAAAAAGTGTTGTAGATTTTTTGCAAGAGTTGGCAAATGCTGCTAAACCTTATGCTAAAAAAGAGTTGCAAGAGTTAGAGGATTTTGCAGATGTGCAACCTTTGGAGAGTTATGATTTATCATTTTATGCCCAAAAACTAAAAAAATCCAAATACGATTATGACCAAGAACTATATCGCCCATATTTTGAACAGACTTCCGTCGTGCAGGGACTTTTTAAATTTTTAAACTCTCTTTTTGGTATAGAATTTGTCAAAAATAGTGAAAAACTATGGGATGAGAAAGCGGTCTCTTATGATATTTTGGTAGATAAAAAGTTAAGAGCAAGAATCTTTCTTGATCTAGAGAGCAGAAAGGGAAAAAGAGGCGGAGCATGGATGCACAACTGGCAAAGTCACCATGTAGATGAAAAAGGACAAGAACACCTAGCTTCAGCCTTTGTCGTGGCAAATTTCCCAAGCTCACAAAATTCGCCCTCTCTTTTGAGACACGATGATGTGGTGACACTATTTCACGAGATGGGTCATGCTCTTCACCATCTGCTAAGCAATGTAAGTGAAAACGGCGTGAGTGGAATCAATGGTGTAGAGTGGGACGCAGTAGAGTTTCCATCGCAATTTTTAGAAAATTTCGCTTATGAGCCAAAAGTATTGAAGATTTTTGCCAAACACTATAAGAGTGGAGAAATTTTGAGTGATGAGATGATAGATAAGATTGTAGAGGTTAAAAATTTTCAATCAGCCCTTGGTATGCTAAGGCAGTTGGAATTCTCTTTGTTCGATTTCAAATTACATCAATCTCTACATGTAGAGGAGAGAGTCCAAGAGTTATTAGATAGTATCAGGGAGGAGTTTAGCCTGATAAAACCGCCTTCTTATAATAAATTTCAAAATGGTTTTGCCCACATATTTGCAGGTGGTTATGCTGCTGGGTATTATAGTTACAAGTGGGCAGAAGTATTGAGCGCTGATGCCTTTTTTGAGATAGTTGACCAAGGAATTTTTGATACAAAATTTGGCAAAGATTATCTACGCATCATACTAGGACTCGGGGGCAGTAAAAGTATGAGAGAGTTATACAAAGAGCTAAAAGGTGAGGATGCAAAAGTACAGAGTCTGCTTCGCTTAAATGGAATTGGTGTATAATTTATTTAAAAGGGTATATCATGAGTGCAGATAGAGTGTCTTTGAAAAATTTGAAAAATATATATAAAGATGAGAGACAACAAGAGTTGGTTACACAGCTTTTAAACAGCCAATCTTATAAAATCGCTGAAGAAGATATTGCATTTTTGGAGTCATACGAGGCAAGGGCTATCAGATTGGAGCTTGATTATTTAAAAGCAGAACTTGCTCTAAAAAGTTTTGGGATAGAGCATACAGTGGTAGTATTTGGAAGTGCAAGGATAAAGGAAGAAAAAGTAGCTAAGGATATACTAGAAACTTTTCAAAGAGAGTTAAAGTTAAATCCAAGTTCAAAAAAACTGCAACAAAAAGTGGTCGAGGCAAAAAAATTATTGAAAAAAAGTAAGTATTATGATGATGCGAGAGAGTTTGGCAAGATTGTAGCACTTGAGGGCAAAAATCTAGATGACTGCCCCGTCGTAATAGCAACAGGGGGAGGACCCGGAATCATGGAAGCTGCCAATAGAGGAGCTCATGATGAGGGTGCAAATTCTGTAGGTTTTAATATCAATCTGCCAAAAGAGCAATTTCCAAATCCTTATATCACTCCTGAGTTATGTTTCCAATTTCACTACTTTGCGATCAGAAAACTGCATTTTATAAATCGCGCAAAAGCTCTTGTTGTCTATCCCGGTGGTTTTGGTACACTTGATGAACTTTTTGAAACATTAACCCTAATACAAACAAAAAAAACTGAAAAAATCCCAATCGTTTTAGTGAGTAAGGACTATTGGAGAAAAGCTATAAATTTTGATTTTTTGGTTGAAGAAGAAACAATATCTAAAGAAGATATAGATATGTTTAAAATAGTAGAAAATGCAAAAGAGGCTTGGGGATATATTTTAAATTGGTATAATTATTACTCCACCGACTAAAACATCAAAAGTTGCTGTATTTAGTCGGTGGAGTAATAATAATAAACCTTATGTATTTTAGATCACATTATTGATGGGTATTAAAACATCTCATTATGAGACAAAAAGCTTTAAGTTAGTTGGAGTCAACTTGAAACTTTAGTTAAAAAATCTATACTTTATTTATGGTTTTCACCATCTATGTGTTCTAGCGGTACAAATTTATACTCAACGGGATTAAAATAGTCCAAATTTCCACTTTCTATATGATAAAACCATCCCATTATATGCAACTCTCCCGCATGTACTTTGTGCTTTACAGCCGGATATGTCAGCAGATGGTTTAGTTGCTCTATGACATTGAACCTCTCCGTAGCTCTTAAGAGTTTCTTATGATTTGCCTGACCGATAAGTGCTTCTGCCTGTTCTCTTGCCGCTTCTCCGTAGCTCATCCATTTTTTTAGATTGCTTTCATCATCATTATTTGGTATTTCATGAAAAAGAGCTTCACATGCACCGCAATGTGTATGACCGCATACGATGATATTTGCTACTTGCAGGTGCATAAGCGCATATTCGATAACCGCAGCAGTTGCGCAACTTTTCATATCCGGATTATAAGGCGGTATGAAGTTTCCTATATTTCTAGTGACAAATATTTCACCGGGATCGGTGTGTGTTATAAGATTTGGGACAACTCTTGAATCACTGCATCCTATGAAGAGTGACTTGGGAGCTTGACCTTTTTGGGCTAACTCTTTAAATAAATCTACATATTTTTTACCGTAACTCTCTTTAAACTTTTTATGACTTTTTGCTAAACTTCTAACACCCATAATATCCGCCTTGCATTTTTTTTGATATTATACCATTTACCTTGCGTTTTTTGATATAATATTGACATTGCTACCCTACACCACATAAAGAGATGATATGTTTACAGGACTTATAAGAGAATTTGCAACAGTTGTTAGCTATCAAAACAGTGTTTTAACCCTAAAGGCAAAATATAAGCCAAATATAGGTGATAGTATAGCAGTAAATGGTGTGTGTCTGACTGTTATAGGACTTAGTGAGGGAATTTTTAAGGTCGAACTATCCAAAGAGACAAGAAGCTTAATGGCTATAGAAAACCTAAAAGACAAAGTTCATATTGAACCTGCTATGAGGTTGAGCGATAGGCTTGAAGGTCATATCGTGCAAGGTCATATTGATTGTATCGGGACTATAAAAAGTATCCAAAAAAATCAAAATGCTACAGATTTTTATATCTCCTACCCAAAAGAGTTTTTTAATTATATCATTCCTAAAGGCAGTATCGCTATAGATGGTGTAAGCTTAACAATCAACGAGGTATTAAATGAACAGTTTAGACTCACTATAATTCCTCATACTTTCGATCAAACGCTTTTTGGCAAATACCGCTTAGGACAAGAGGTAAATATAGAGACAGATATGTTCGCGAGGTACATACACCACATGATTAATGGCACAAAATCTCTAAACTGGAGCGATATAGATAGTATCATGGCAAGATTTTAGATGAGATATCTCTTCAGCGATAGATTTGGTGGTGTAAGCAAGACTCCATTTGCGAGTCTTAATCTAGCTCTACATGTAGGAGATAATTCCCAAGATGTAAAAAAAAACAGAGAGTTACTTGCAAAAAAAATAGAGACAGATAGACTCGTCTTTATGGAACAGGTTCACAAAGATCACATAGAGATAGTTACCGACACTACAACACAAGAGGTGCTTAAAACTGATGCTATGATAAGCAACATAAAAGGTGTTGGATTGTGTGTCATGGTAGCAGACTGTATCCCTATACTATTTTATGATTCATTCAAAGAAGTTATCGCAGTGGCTCACGCAGGAAGACAAGGCATAGCACTCAATATCGCAAACAGAGTCATAGAGAGCATGATCTATAATTTTTCTTCCAAAGTTGAAAATATAGAGATTTTTATGGGTCCAAGTATCAAATCTTGTTGCTATGAGGTGAAAAAAGATGCAATAAAAGGTTTTGAAAACTACTCATATGCACGAGAAGACAAAATATATCTTGACATAGGAGAGAAGTGTATAGAAGATATGCTCAAAATTGGAATTGTTCCAAAAAACATAATATACTCTTCCACATGTACTTGTTGCAATCAGAAGTATTTTTCATACAGAAGAGATGGAAAAACAGGCAGGTTTTGCGGAGTGATAACATTATGAATTTTTTTGATGACAAAGAGCCTCCAAAGAGTGGAGAGATATTTCAAATACTGCATGAAAACAGAGATATTCTAATAGAAAAGATAATCAGTTCAAACAGACAAGAAGGTAAACTCTACAATCAAGATCATGACGAATGGATAATATTGCTAGAAGGAGAAGCAATACTTGAGTTAAAAAATGAAAAAAAGTCTCTAAAAAAGGGAGATTTTTTATTTATTGTCAAAAATACTCCTCACAAAGTTCTGCAAACCAAAAATGGGACTCTATGGCTATGCATACATATAAAAAATTAATAGCATTTAGCTTTTTGGTTTTGAAACAAGTGTAGCAGACGGTTCTCCAAGATAGTACCCTTGGGCATAATCTACGCCCATATCTGTAACAATATCTAAAACAGCTTTTGAGTGCACATACTCAGCAATAGTTTTGACTCCAAGCTTTTGTGCAAAATCAACTATCGTTTGAGAAATTATCTTCATATCATCATTTTTATCTATATTCTTTATAAGGCTTCCATCAATTTTTATATAATCTGGTTGAAGTTTTACTATTCTTTCAAAATTTGAGTATCCACTACCAAAATCATCAATAGCAATTTTTACACCATATGATTTTACTATATCAATAAAGTTAAATACCAAATCATAATCTTCAATACTCTCACTCTCAAGTATCTCAAATACCACCCAAGAGCCGATATCATAATGATTTAAAATTTCTAACATAAAATCCATGGTTGTTTGGTTTATGATATCTTGATATGAAAAATTGATAGAGAACTCACTTGAGGAGTGTTTGAAGTTTTCAAATGCCTTTTTTATTAAACTTCTAGAAAGAAGTGGATATAGCTTTGATTGCTTTGCTATATCCAAAAAACTATCTGGAAAGTACAGAGAATTATCCTCTTTTTTAATCCTCATAAGTGTTTCATATTTATCAATTTTTTTAGTTTTTATATCTATAATGG
>JALVAU010000479.1 GCA_027011025.1 Campylobacteraceae bacterium
TATGGCAGGTTCATTTATAGGTTTTGGATTGATGGAGCCATCATTTTGGAGTTGGTCAAATATGTTTTCCATACTCTTGGGTATCACAATAGTTGGAATCTTGGCTTTAGGAGTGACCTTTACGCTGATAGTAGATGGCTTTGATCTATCGATTGGTTCAACTGCGGCGATTTGTGTAATGATATCATCTTATGTTATGGTAGTGCTTAATATGAACTACATATATGCTATTTTGCTCTCAATTTTACTTGGAATCACTATTGGTCTTGTAAATGGTCTGTTGATAGTAAAGGCAAAGATACCTGATCTCTTGGCAACCTTAGGAATGATGTTCTTAATACAGGGTTTACAATTGATCCCATCTGCCGGTATGTCCATAGGTACAGGGATGATGTTGGCTGATGGAAGTGAAGCTGAGGGAGAGTTTGCTCAACAATTTCTATTTTTAGGGCAGGGCAGACTTTTTAATTTAATTCCGATTCCGGTTATCGTGTTTGTTGCCTTGGCAATAGTTATATATTTTGTTTTACAATATACAAAATGGGGGAGAATCTTATATGCTATAGGAGGAAATGAAAAAGCGGTAAAATTAGCAGGTGTAAATGTAGAGAAGTATAAAATTGCAGCTTATGTGCTTTCGGGTACTATATCATCAATAGCCGGTATATTGCTAGCCGCAAGGATAGGCCGAGGTGATGTCACGAGTGGTGGAGGACTTTTACTCGATGCCGTAGCCGCTGCTTTGATAGGTTATGCTGTACTTGGGGTTAAAAAACCAAATGCCCTAGGAAGTGTTGTGGGAGTTATATTTATAGGTATGCTTCTAAATGGTTTGACGATGTTGTCTCTGCCATACTATACACAAGATTTTATCAAAGGCATCGTGCTTGTGGCCGCACTTATATTTACATTTGGATTGTCAAAGTCAGAAATTTAATAAAAAATTTAAAGGAGAAAACATGAAGTTGAAGTTTTTAGTAGTACTCTCTATAGTACTTGGTTTGATGTTTGGTGCAAACAGTGCACTAGCAAAAGGTTTAAAAGGGGCTCCTGCTCCATTTGATGGTTCAAAAAAGATACATGTAGCCCTAATCAGGCAGATGACAGAGGGTGAGTTTATGCAAACTTACCGAGCAGGTGCGCAGATACAAGCTAATTTATTGGGTATCAAACTTACTGTTTTTGGTAAAAGTATGGATAACCAAGCAGAGGCAAACTTTGTCTATCAGGCAATAAATATGAAAGTTGATGGGATTATCATAGATCACGGCTTGAGTGAAACTATGATGAAACCAGCAGCTGATGCTATCAAAGCAGGAATTCCTGTTGTGGCATTTGATGTTGATTTGAAAAATCCTAAGATTCCCCAAATAGCACAAGATGATGAGCTACTTGGTATGTTAGCGCTTAAGCAAATGGTAAAAGATTTTAATGGTAAAGCAAATGTTGGATATGTAAGTATTGCAGGAATCTTGCCGCTAGATAAGAGAGACAGAAGCTGGAAAAAGATCAAAAAAGAGTATCCAGGAATCAAACAGATAGTAAAAACAGGAACTTTAGAGTCTCCAATAGCTGCTAAAAATGCCGACCAAGTAAAAGCGGTATTGCTAGCACATCCTGAGATAAATGCATTTTTTGCTCCTTATGATGAGTTAGGAAAAGGTGTTGTTCAAGCTCTTAGAGAAGCAAGAAAACAAGATAAAGCAAAAGTATATACAGCTGATATCTCAACTCAAGATATAAGAGAGATGATAAAACCAGATAGCCCATGGGCTGCTACAGCTGCAACAAACCCTGCTTCTATCGGTGCAGTTTCAGTTAGAGCAATTGCATTGAAAATAGCCGGCATAAAGATACCTCATAATATTTTGATTCCACCTATGCTTTTTACTGCCAAAGAGTTAAGAGCTATGAAGATCAAAAATATGAAACAGTTAAGAAAAAAGTTTCCTAAGTTTAATAGTGTTGATTTGTTAAATTATCCATGGATTCCAGTTGATAAGAAAGGATTGTTTTAATAATGAGCAGTAGCGAAAAACTTTTGAGTTCTATCCCAAAAGCTCTCTATTTTGATGATGAAGATAGATTTTTTATACTTGATCAGACAAAACTTCCGACAGATGAGGTGATAGAGGAGCAAAAGAGTGTAGAACAGGTTTATGACTCTATTTATCAGCTCAAAGTAAGAGGAGCACCTGCGATAGGAATCGCGGGTGCTTATGGATTGGTGATAAGCTTAAAAAATTCTCTAGATTTAGATTTAGAGGATTTTTTACAATTGGTTTATAAAAATGCTGAATATCTAAACAGTTCAAGACCAACCGCAGTCAATCTTAGTTGGGCGCTAAACAAGCTCTCTAAGATCGCAAGTGAGTATCCAAAAGACGGCACTGCAAAAGAGCTCTATAAAATTTTAAGAGATGAAGCAGTGGCTATCCATAACGGCGACATAAAAACTTGCAGGCAAATTGGAGAGTTTGGATCTGAGTTGATAAAAGAGGGGAACGGAGTTTTAACTCTTTGTAATGCCGGAGCTTTGGCAACAGGAGGCATAGGAACTGCTTTGGCACCTATGTATGTTGCTTGGAGCAAAGGTAAGCGCTTCAAGGCATATTCAAGTGAGACTAGACCACTTTTACAGGGTGCTAGGATTACATGCTGGGAGTTAAATAAATTTGGTGTTGATACTACTATGATAGCAGATAGTGTGTCATCTTATTTGATGAAATTGGGTCGAGTTGATATGATAGTAGTGGGAGCTGATCGAGTCGCAAACAACGGTGATACAGCAAACAAGATAGGAACATCATCGCTAGCGATAAATGCAAAGTTTTATGGTGTGCCTTTGTATATAGCTTGTCCATACTCTACCATAGATACAAATTCAAAAAGTGGAGCTGATATAGTAGTAGAGGAGAGGGGAAAAGAGGAGCTTATATACATAAAAGGGCAGCAAATTGCCCCAAAAGATATAAAAGTTTTTAATCCCGCTTTTGATGTTACGGATAGTTCACTGATAGCAGGTTTTATCACTGAAAAAGGTATAATTCGCCCACCATATAATTTTTCAAAATCATAATAACAAGGGGTTTAGATGGATCTATCACAATACTATATAGATAAGGAGTCCAAAACCCCTTTGTACTTACAGGTAGAAGAGATTTTAAGTGAGTTGCTACTAAAAGAGCCTTATAGTCTAGGTGAAAAACTTCCAAATGAGCTAGAAATTTCCCAAAAACTGGATGTCAGTAGAAATACCGTGCGAAAAGCTATGTATGGGCTGATAAATAAAAATCTAATAACCAGAAAGAAGAACAGGGGAACTTTTAAAAATATAGATGACAGTCGCATAAAAACTACACTAAATAATTGGTATAGTTTCAATGAAGATATGAAAAAACAGAATAGAAACTTTAAGCTTTTTGAGCATAAAGTCTCTATATGTAAGCCTGAATCAAATGTATATGAGAAACTCCACCTAAAACCAAACAGAAAGATTATAAGACTTCTGAGGGTCAAAGGTTATTTAGAGCCAGAGCTCTATGTAGAGAGTTTTTTCCATCCCGATTTAAATCTCTCTTTAGAGGATTTTAAAGATGGAGATATACTGCAACTCTATCAATTTTTAGAGGAAAAATTAAAGATAAAGATAGTATTTTCACAAGAAGAGATTTCAGCATCAATGCCCTCAGACGAGATAGAAGAACATTTGGCGGTAAATGACAAAAATACTCCAATCTTAATAAGAAAGATGTTGATACATGATGAAGATGGAGCAAAGATAGCCTATAGTAGAGGGTATTACCTCTCAAATAGGTTTGTATTTAATTTAAATATAAGTAGGTAGATATGAGTGAACTTGGTATAAGAAAAGAGATAATAGCAACATGTTTAAAGATGGAAGAGTTGGGGATAAACCAAGGAACATCAGGTAATATAAGCCATAGATTTAAAGATGGAATTCTTATAACTCCTAGTGGTATATCTTATGATTTGCTTAAACCCAAAGATATAGTTTTTGTTCCATTTAGCTCAAAAGAGGATTTCGTAGGTGAATATCCGCCATCTAGTGAGCTAGATTTTCATTTTGATATCTTAAGGGCAAAACCTGAGATAAATTGTGTTTTGCATAACCACTCAACATATGCAACATCTATGGCGATATGCAGGATGGATATACCTTCCCACCACTATATGGTCGGAGTTGGCGGGGGCAAAAAGATACCATGTGCAGAATATGCAACTTTTGGGACAAGTGAACTTTCACAAAATATCATAAAAGCATTAGACGGTTACAATGCCTGTTTACTTGCAAATCATGGCGTGGTAACAACTGCAATCACTTTGAAAAAAGCACTGAATATCGCTATAGAAGTTGAAAACCTAGCAAAGCAATACATAATGGCAAAACAGATAGGTAAGCCTGTTATCCTTGGTGATAAGGAGATGGATAAAATTTTAGAAAAATTCAAATCCTATGGCATGAAAAAGTAATTTTTATATCATATTTGTTATAATACCGACAAAAAAGGGAATATTGATGGAAAAAAAATATGATATAAAAAAAGAGCTAGACGAATTGATAAAAATAAGGACGGAATTTTACGATTTTTTAGATGAAAATATTCCAAAAGATAAGATAGGCGCTACTTATGATTTTTCAAACAATCCAACTTTGGATGCAAAAAGCGTATATAACCACTTCCATAAGTTAGACTACCAAGCTAGAAAGCTAAGGGGATTTTTAGTGAAGGCTTATGACTTAAAAGCCCAGTAATGTCAAAGATAGTTATAAAAAAAGAGAATTATTTTCACAACTTGGAACTCCTAGCTAAAAAAGCGGGCGGTAAAGAGAAGCTTATGGCTGTTATAAAAGACAATGCCTACGGTCATGGTTTGGAGTTAATGGCACAATTAGCCCATGAATTTGGTATAACAAAAGCCGCAGTTAAGACTCTGGATGAAGCTCTAAGCGTAGAGCAGTTTTTCAAAGAGGTATTGATATTAGCAGACCACCCACCAGCTAAACTCTATAATAAAAATATCTCCTTTGCAGTTCACTCTTTTGAATTTTTGAAGAAGTTTCCCAAAAAATCAAATATACATCTAAATATCGATACCGGCATGCATAGAAACGGTGTACAAATGAGTGAGTTAGAAGATGTGCTGACATATATAAAAGAGAACTCTTTGAATTTAAAGGGTATCTTTACACACTTTAGAAGCGCAGATGATTTTAATAGTGAACTTTTTTGGCAGCAAGAAAATTGGAAAAAAACGAAAAATGAGTCTCTTGTGATTTTAAAAAAATTAGAGATGAAAAGACCACTTTTTCACTCTTGTAACTCTTCTGCACTCCTTAGAAG
>JALVAU010000480.1 GCA_027011025.1 Campylobacteraceae bacterium
CTTTTATTTTATTATCCCTTTTGGGTGAAAATATTTATTTTTATATTTAATTTCTTTATTATAGCATTTAAGAGTTACAAATTGATAACGGGATGGAGAAAATAGGCTAGATTTTACTAGCCTATTTTTGGTTTTTTATATTTCTGCGGTTTCTATATCGTAGAGTATATCATCCCATGGATGTCTGTACATAGGCATATTTAATCTTTTCTCGTCTAAAATATGACCGATAAATCCTATACATCTTCCCAATATAAAGAAGGCATTGAGAGCTCCCGCATCGATAAATGTTCCGATTTCATCATCATCATAACCTAGCTCTTTCCACATATCAACCATCAAAACTCCGATAGTCCCATCAACATTTAAGATAAGATTGTCTTTTTTGCCTGTTGTCATCTTTTCTATTTCCAAAGCATAATTTAGAACCGGATGAGACGGAAAATAGTCATCGGCATATTTTTTGAGGCCAGAAACTCTTAAATCCGGATTTCTGACAGATTTAATCCTGTGTCCAATGCCCGGAATTGGAACACCCTGCTTCTTCATATAGGCTAGGAACTCTTTTGGCGAGAGGTTATTGTCATATCCGTACTTAAAGTATTTTGCTGCTCCATCTATCGCGCCACCAAACCTAGGTCCTATCGTTAAAAGTCCTGCTATGAGAGAACTAACAACATCCTTTCCTGCTCTTGCTGTCACTTTTGCATTGTGTGCCCCACTAACTGCAGGTCCATGGTCTGCTACTGTCTTTAAAACAGTCTCTATAAATTCAACTGCCCACTTTGGATACCTCTTTTTAAACCAAAGAAGACTCATAACATCACCTAGTGAAAAACCTGTATCCGGAGTTGCTACTTTAGATATCGGTATGCCACAATATGTCGCTTCCTCGCCTCTATCATCACTAATAGTACAGATAAAGTTTCTAGCCTTTCTATTTTTTGGTATAGTTTTTACCTCTGGCTCTTTTATCTCTTCTATGGTACCGTTGGCTCTTAACTCCTCATATACCTTATGGATAGTTGCTGGTATATCGTTAAATGAATCTGGTACATAAAATCCAGCTTCTCTCATAGCCTTGTTTTTGGCTTCCGCTGTTTCTCTATCAGCATTTGCACTAGCACCTGCATGACCAAACTGAACTCCGCTTTCAAAGTGCTTGGCGATTGTTCCTATACACCAAGATATGATAGGTTTTTTAATCTTTCCACTCTTTACAGCTTCGATCACTTTATACTCTTCAGTTCCGCCTACTTCACCAAGTAAAATCATATATTTTACATCTGGATTGCTTTCCATTCGTAAAAGATTGTCTATAAAGACTGAACCTACAAATCTATCCCCACCTATGGCAACACCCTCTGCTATACCATCTGCATTTAGAGCGATGATATTGGACATCTCATTAAAAAGTCCGCCACTTCTTGTCACAAGTCCGCAACTTCCACATCTATTTAGTTTTGATTTTACTATATTTTCTATAGTTCCACCGATATTTGCTATCTTAAAAGCTCCTGGAGCAATGGCACCAACAGTTGCCGGTCCGATGATGGTTACACCTTTGTCTCTTGCAGCTTGATTCATAGTTCTAGCGCGTCTCTCAGGGATACCTTCTGCCGTTACCATGATAGTTTTAAATTGACCATCTAACTCTATGGCTTCCATCACAACATCATAAGCTGTTCTAAATGATCCAAAGTTTAGCAAAACATCTGCATTTTTATGCTCAGCCACAGCTTCGGGAGTGCTCCTATAAAGAGGTATCATGATCTCTTCGCCACCCCAGAAAAATTTATCAAATTTTGCACTGCTAGTTGGCGCCACAATTGCAGCGATAGATGGAGTCTCTCTGTCTATCGTAAAATCGTAATCCAACATTCTTTGAATTGCACTTCTATTGTTGTTCCAAAATATCGCCTGTGTATCTTTTGTAAATAACTTACTCATCTCACTCTCCATTCTCTAAAGACATTCTTACTATATCTGTTACATGGGTTTCTGGTCCATAAACTTCCATATAAAGCCCCAATCTATCAGCGGCCTCTTTTATATCTTTTAGACCTTTTTCATAGTTTGGTCCACCACGACGAACATAAATCTTAACACCAACATTTTTGAGTTTATCAGCATACTCTTCCAAAGATTGAATGATGCCTGTAAATGTTTTGGCAACATCAGTAAAATTCGCAATTGCCCCACCGATTATCAAAATCTTTCCTCTACCTTTTGGATCTTTAAATCTTGTCATCAGATCAAAAATAGTATCAGCATAAAATTTGGTCTCTCCGGTCGTTGGTCCTCCGCTATACTCGCCATAGTTTGCAAGTTCCGCTACATTGCCACTGAGATCTGCTATTGTATCGGCATAAACAACACTAGCGCCACCACCGGCAACCATCGTCCAAATTCTCCCCATAGGATTTAAAATAGTAAGTTTTAGTGAAGCACCACTTTTTGCATCAGCTTCGGATATAGCTTTCTCTTCTTCAGATTGGTCTTCCATGCCAAAGGCAGTCGGATACTCTATATCTCCCCATGCATCTTCCATCAAGTAGCCGGCAGTATCGTCGAGTCTTGCTACAAGATCAAGTATCGCCATCTCGTTATTATCAAGCATAACAAGCGGATTTATCTCAAGATATGCAAAATTCAAATCTCTATAAAATCTAAAGAAATCTATAGCAAAAGATATAAATGCCTCTTTTTTATCTACCGGAAGGTCCATAGGAGCATTTGCTCTTACCAAATGATCTATATTTGCATCTTGCATATTGATAGGAATCACAACTTCTGTTACCTTTTCTTCCCAACCATCTTCTACCTCCATGCCGCCCTCAGTTGACATATAAAGAACATCATCTTCTCCAACAGTAGTAGCTGAAATATAATATTCTTGCTCTTCACCGTGAGGAGTAAACGGCTCAACGATAAAATGCGTAAGTGTTCCGTGTTGTCCGCTTAAAAGAGTTATGGGATGAGAAATCTTTTCATCTATCCAACTGGCTGCCACTTCCAAAGAGACATCACCTGGTTTTTTATCTTTAAAAAGAACCAATCCATTCTTTCCTCTTTTTCCAAAAAGCATATCGGGTTTTGCTACAAGAGGCTCTTGCTTTAGCCACTCAAAACCATGCTCCTCTGCTTTTTTCCTCAATTCATCCCCACTACTGACTAGCACAGATTTAAAACCATAATGAAACCCACTAAAGTATTTTTCCCAATGTTTTGAGAAAAGTGCTTTTCCATCATATTCACGAATCGCTCTTTGAGCCATAGCAAATCCTTTAATTTTTCTTAAATTTTTTTATTACTAAGAATATCTAATTATTGTATCAAATTTTTACTTAAAAATAATCTAATCTGCTATGTTTTAAAGAGTAAAATTTTCTTATCAAAATCTCCAAACATAGAAATATCAAAACTTCTTATAAGTTCAAATCCCTCTATATTTTGGAATGTCTCTATATCGTGGTAGTATTGTAGTATCGCATCTGAAAATTTTTTATAATATTTATCATCTTTTTCAAATAGCGTAATTTTTGTAGTTAAAATAGTATTTTGAAAATCCGCATCAATAGCTAAAAATTTATCTTCCGTATCCTTAAGAAAAAGTCCATCAGCAACATCTTTAAAACCACTTAAGGTATTGATATCTGCCAAAAAATATCCACCTTTTTTTAGCACACTCTTTAAATCACTAAAAAAGTCTCTCAAATCAGTTTTAGAGATATAGTTTAATACATCGCCGATGGCTGTCGCGCAACAAAATTGCTCCTCTATATCTTTTAGCTCAATTTTATCTGCCTCAACACCAAGCAAAGTGGCGATCTTTATCATTTCACTACTTCTATCTATGCCTTTCGCTCTAAACTTAGTATTTTTGAGCCTGCTTAGAAATTTGCCATTGCCACAACCTATATCTAAAATGGTCTCTACATGTAGAGACTTTAAGATACAAATATACTCATCATACAGTTTTTCATACTCATCATAAAAGCCGATTAACGGCTCTATCTTTGCATACAGGTCAAGTGCATTCACTACTTTATAGCTATCGCTTCTATCTCAATATCAACATTTAATGGTAATGTCTTTACTGCTACTGTTGAACGAGCCGGCTTATGGTCTCCAAAAAATTCTGCATAGATCTTATTTACTTGGGCAAAATCTTCCATATTTGCCAAGAAAATAGTTGTTTTAACCACTTTTGAGAGTGAACTTCCCGCCTCTTTTAAAACTTCACTTAAATTTGTTAGAACCTGAGTAGCTTGAATCTTTATATCACCCTCTACCAATTTTCCATCCGGTTTTAGGGCTATTTGCCCTGAAGTAAATATCATATCTCCCAAATCAACAGCTTGCGAATAAGGTCCTATTGCTGAGGGGGCATTTTCAGTTACAACATAATCCATATCACTCTCCTTTAGAAATTTTCTATAACTTTATCAAATATTTTCTTTAAATTCTCTACTTCTTCAAACTTGCATCTTTCATTGACGGCGTGGATTCTATCGTTGATAACCCCTAACTCTACAGTCTCTACCCCATACTCGGCTAAAAGCCTCGCGTCACTCGTACCACCGCTTGTGCTTAGCTTTGGTTCTATACTTACCACATCATTTGTGGCATACTTCAGCAATTTTACAATTTTGGAATCTCTGTTGGTTACAAAGGGTTTTGCTCCTTGAAATAGAGTCAATTTATAGTCTAAATCCTTAAACAAAGAGTCTATATATCTCTCTATATCACTCTTTTTTGTTTTGGTAGAATTTCTTATATTGAACATTATCTTTAGTTTTGAAGGAGTCACATTTGTCACCTCCATACCACCTCTTATATCTGTTATAACCAATTGGCTTGGAGCAAAATCTTCATCTCCATTATCAAAATAGTGTCCGGCTAATTTATCTAAAATAGGTGCTATTAGATTTACAGGGTTTATCGATTTTTCAGGATATGCCGCATGTCCTTGTTTTCCAAAAACCTCTAATATTCCATTTATGGAGCCTCGTCTGCCTATCTTGATAGTATCTCCAAAAACTTTTTCGCAAGTAGGTTCTGCCACGATAGAAAAATCTGGCAAAAAATCCTTCTCTTTGAGGTATTTTAATACTTCGATAGTGCCAAACAGAGCATCTCCCTCTTCATCACTTGTCAATATCACACTCAGAGTGCCACTGAAGTTTTTAGCATCTTTACAAGCCTGCAAAAAGGCACAAACACCACTCTTCATATCTTGAGAGCCTCTTGCATATATATAGCCATCTTTAGTAATAGGATCAAATGGATCACTATCCCACCCGTCACCCGGAGGCACAACATCTACATGTCCG
>JALVAU010000481.1 GCA_027011025.1 Campylobacteraceae bacterium
CAAGTAGCATCCTCTTTTTTTAGGGTCTATATATGCCATGCCGACACTCGCACCTCCATCGATATCTTCAAGTTCTATCGCATCATACGGGCAAACTTGCAAGCATTGACCGCATTTAATACAAAGTTTTAGAAACTGATCCTCTTGTACTGCTCCGGGAGGTCTTAATCTTAACTCTTTTGCTTTTAAATCAGGCGCAAAATATATCCCGGCTCCACTAGCGAGTCCTAAAACTCCTAGTCCAGTCATCTGCTTTATAAATTTTCTTCTTTTTTTCTCTTCAGGACTCAAAGGACCCCTCCTATACTCATCTTTGGATGTTTATCTATAGCTAATTTTACAGGCTCTGAAAGTGGAGCGAGTTTAGCCAAAAAGTTTATGATAGTGATAACAGGTGAGCCATAGAAAAATTTTACACTCGGATTAAAAAGCCACATCTTGTCTGCGTAGTACCTTTCAATATGCGGAGTATCTCCTATGCCGTCACTATTTCTATCAAATCCTTGGTAATTATCCCAATAGTTTCCTATCCATGTGTTTTTGGTAACTCGTGTATTATACGAGTCATTTATAACATTTTCTATGTTGCCTTTTATGATATTATCTTTAAAAATATTTGCTATACTCAGTGAATGAAAATGTACAGCTTCACTATTGTAGAGAAGTTTATTGCCCTCTATATAGTTATGAGCATCCGGTTGAAAAGGTGATCTGTCTATATATAATCCTCTTGCACAGTAAATCATAGTATTATCTTTAATGATGTAGTTAGATGAATCTTTCAGACCGATTCCTAGCCCCGTTGTGCCTAGTGAGTTTTCTATCACATTTCTATAAGCTTCAGTATCTTGTGAATACATAAAAAATATACCGACACTATTATGTTTAAAAACATTATCTTGTACTATATTTTTGCCAGTGTACATAAAATGCAGTGAGTATCTACAGTATTCACCATAATTTTTTTCTATCAAATTTCCATGGCTGTACCATACAACAAAATCTCTTGATTTTATGATACGGTTGTTTCTTACAATATTATCATTACTGTACCAAAGTCTTATAGCATCACCTCTAAGCCCAAGGCTAAAAGGTTTGGAAGTGATATAGTTGCCACTAATTTCACTTTTGCTTACTTGCTGTAGATCAATTCCAAAAAGAGAGTCTAAAATCTTACAATTTTGGATTTTTACATGTTTTGCCTTTACTATAGCAACTCCTGCATCTACTCTCTCATGCTCTTGTCCACTATGCCTGATAATTAGGTTTTTAATAGTCACATAAGAACTTTTGATTCTAATAACTGTACCTTGTCCATCACCTTCTATGATGGCTTTTTGATTTTTTCCATCTATGATGAGTGGTTTATTTATAGTTATATTTCCTTTGTAAACACCGGCAGGAAGTTCTAGTAAAGAACCAGGCTCTGCTTGGTCGATTGCTGTTTGCAACTGGTTTGTTGCAAACAGAGGTAAAAAAGAAAATATTACTATATAAAGCCATCTCATGATCAAATCTTTTAGCTTTCTTTTGCTTTTAATGCTTTATTTTTTGATACAACAGCCAATAGAGATAATACACTTATAGCTACCAAAAGCCAAAAGCCGGTGGTTGGATATGAGTGTGTTGTAAATTGAGCGACTTTTCCATCTCCAAATACAGTAGGCATAAAAGGTTTTATCTTGAATGCCCCCCACTCATGCATATGGTGTCCAAACCAATATAGCCAATAGGAGTAAAACCCTATAAAGATAAGTGGTAAAGATATAGGAATTAGCATGAAAAGATTTAGTATTTTTGATCTATATACCATAAATAGCACTAAGAGAAGAGCTGTAAATACTAGAGCGTAAGGAGCTGCCATCCTAAGATATGGAGCACCTCTATCCATAGGATCCATACCTATAAAGTGGTTGATAGTCTCCATCTCAAACACATCTCCACTAAAACCATCAAAATGATAATAGACAGGTATGCCATTTGGAAAAGACTCTTTTGGGTAGTTTGGAGCTTCAAGTGCCACATACCAGATAGGGGTTGTAACAACACCTATCTCCATGTCTTCATCTATGAGTTTTTTAAGGTCTCCTGCTATATCTTTTGGTACGGTTGGACTTACATACATACCCTTCTTGTAGTAGTTCCAAACTTTGGTAGTTAGAGCAGAGATTTTATCACCTTTATCCTCTTTTTTCATCTCTACAACATTGTGAGTAAAAACTGCTGGAATTACAAAGAAATAGAGTAAAATTCCAAGCGCCAATAGAGAAAAAATTCTCGATTTCATCAAAGAGCTGTTCATGATTTTGCCTTTAAGTTTTTCTTGTTTTAATTTTATATATTATACACAAGTAGTGTTAAATAAGTATAAAATTAAAATAAGTTTTTATTATGTATAAGTTATGTTAATACATCAGAGTCAAGTGACTCTGATGTATTGTGATTAGGAGAGATTAAAACAAGTTAGCGTTTTTATCTATCCATTTTAGATATTCGATGATATCATCAACTTCGTGAGGTTTCATACCTTGGTTAGGCATTCTTAGGTTGAAGTAATTGGTCATAGATTTAATGTAGTCGTTGTTGTACATTTTTTCTGGATTTAATATCCACTCTTTAACCCATTTTTCACCATTTTCATGTCTTCCTAAGACACCGACTAGGTCTGGACCTGAACTTACTTTTCCGATAACATGACATCCGTTACATCCGCCTTCAAGATAAGCTGCGTGTCCTCTTTGAGCAGCTTCACTCATAGGAGTTGCTATCTTTTTGACAAGAAGATCTCTTGCTCTGATTCCAACATCGGCTGTTTTTACCATATATTGCCAAATCATATTTTCAAAAAGAATTGCTTTGTTTAGATTACCAGCTTTTACTGCTTCGTTTGAAAGTTTCTTTTGTCCGGCAATCTTGCCATACTGGTCAAGTGCGTCAGCAACAAGATTCTTAACTACAGGATATTTTTCATAGTGGTTCTCTTTTAAGAATTTAACAACACTTTGAATAACTGCATCAGTTGCTTTGTTGACAGCAACAGTTTTGTCATACTCAGCTTTAAGTTGTTTTGGACTCATTTTAGCCATTTTTAACTTAGCAGCTTTTGTATATTTTTTGTTTGGATCTTTTACTAGTAAGTATCCCATCATCTCTAAGTGAAGAGCTGAACAGAATTCTGTACAGTAGTAAGGGAATACACCTTCTCTATCAGCTTTGAAAGTAAGTGCTACTGTTTTACCAGGCTCAAGTGAAGCGTGAACATTGTACTGATCAACTGTAAAACCGTGAGTTTCGTCTTCTGCTCTCTCTAGGTTTGTTAAGTAGAAAGTTACAGTATCGCCTAGGTTAACATTTACATGCTCAGGGTTAATATGGCTTCTAACCATAGTTCCGTAAACATAAACATGCTTACCTTTTCTTACAATTTTTTCTTGACCGGCTAGAGTTTTACCTTTATGAACTTTTCCTGTAAAAGGATTGAAACCCATTTTATATCTTACATGATGCTTAATTTTGCTTGAACGAATTGCTACAGCTTGGTGAGGTTCACCTAGTGGAATCGGCATATCATAAAGAAGCTGCATCTTTTTACCACGAATATCTATTAACTGGTGGTTTTGTGGATGCAAAGGTCCGATTTCATTAAATCTATCGATAGCAAGCTTATTAAGTGCTATGATATAATCTCCTTGAGGATCTTCAGTTTTACCTTCCATTCCGCAAAGGTGACCAATATTGTAGTTAACATTTTGTCTGTCAGTTACTTTACATGTAAGATAGTTCCATCTAACTACTTGTGAATCAACATATAGTGAAGTATAGATTTCACCGTCAGTTTTCCATTTTTTACCGTATTGGTTATGCAATGGTCCAAGGCCCAACTCTGCTTGACAGTGAGCTGCAACTTTTAGATCTATAATTGGAATACCAAAAGGGTCTTTACCGACAAAGTTTTTATCAGCTATCGCTTTTTTGATTTTTTTCCAAGAGTAAACAGTTGCATGAGTATCTAGTTTACCGCAAACTACGATATACTTTCCATCAGGACTAACATCAACACCGTGTGGAGATTTTGGCTCAGGCACTAGAAAAAGTGCATTATTTTTAACTGCTACATCTATTGGTATAACTCTTGTTCCATTGATCATTTTTACATTTTTTGGATCTTTTGCAAGCTCGGCAAGTTTTTTCCAGTTATAAACTTGTAAAAAGTCAGTATCATTTCTAGAGCATCCTGCTTCAAACGGAGGAAGACCTTTTTCTATACCACCTGTGTACATTTCAGAGTTGAAACTATTTGTAAAACCCCAGCCATAACTTGCTTCTTTACCTGCATCTGAAAGATCTTGCATATATGGAGGAAGCTCAATTGTAAAAGATTTTTTAGGCTCAATCTTTCCTATTTTGTGATTAAATTTCCAAACTGTTACACCACCACGATAAGTCTCTGCATACTCATCCATCGGATGCCAGTTGTTATCTAACGGAGCTGCGTATTGACAAGCTTCTAGTATATATTCACTGTTTGGAGTAAAGAAAGCTCCACCGTGATCACTTTTGAAAACAGGGTTTACAACTATCTGTTTTGTAACCAAGTCATCTAGGTCGATTACAGCTATACGAGGGTTAGCTTTGTCATTTATAACAAGCCATTTACCGTCATACTTACCGTTTGTTTCTGAAATTGCCGGGTGGTGGGTATCTCCCCAAGTTATCTTTTTGCCTCTGATATTTCCTTCGGCTAAAATTTTCTTGGTATCGTCATCATATCCCCATCCTTGCCAAGGCTCCGGAGTAAATACACCTATGTACTTTAAAATTCTCATAGATGGCACACCATATACCAACATTTGTCCAGATTGCCCACCTGAACTAAAAACCAAGTATTTATCTCTACCACCACTTGGGGTGTAAGTCTTAGCAGCTGCTAAGAGATCTTGTTGAGATAAACCTCTCTCTTTCATCACCTTATCTAACTCAGTTGCACCACTAGCAAATGTAGCAAGCAGAGCAGTTGTAGCCAATAAAGCCGATGCTTTACCAAACACATCCTTCATCGCGTGTCCTCCTTATGACTTAATATTCTTCGAAAAACGAATTTTATCGTTATTATTTACCGTCAAGCTTGATACTCATCAAGTTTTGGCACCTTTTTTAACACTAATTTATAACTGACCTTACACACTATATCGCATCATCAGCAAATAAGAAAGAGGTATAGTGCGAGGCGGAAAGATTTTAGCATAGCCAAAGCTATACTGAAAGCTTTCCAACGAAGCAATAT
>JALVAU010000482.1 GCA_027011025.1 Campylobacteraceae bacterium
AAACTTTGTATTAAATGCGGTCAATGCTTGCAAGTTTGCCCGTATGATGCGATAGAACTTGAAGATATCGATGGAGGTGCGAGTGTCGGCATGGCATATATAGACCCTAAAAAAAGAGGATGCTACCTGTGTGAAGCCTTCCCTTGCATGCTGGCTTGCCCTAGTGGTGCTCTAAATCACGAACACGACAATATAAAATATGTCGAAATGGGAATAGCATATCTAGCAAATGTTGATGGCTGTCTTGCACTTCACAATAAAAAAGTACCAAACAGTGCAGTTGATGCCATATATGAACATACAAAAGTACTTAGTGCAACACAGAAAAAAGACAAAGATGCAAGTATAAGAGGCGATGAGAAAGAGAAGGTTAAACTCCAAAAACAACTTTTATTAAAATTAGATAAGCTTAGAGAGAAGCCGTGCACAATATGTGCAGATATGTGCCCATATCCAACACCAAGTGATGCGATAGGCATGATAAAAAAAGATGGTGGGTTGATTCCTGAGATAAGAGAAGCTTGTGTTGGTTGTGGAGCTTGTGTTGAGCTTTGTCCAACTAAAGTTCTTAAAATTATACCGGCTCAAACTTATGCTAGCGTATATAAGAAAGGTCAAAAATGATAAGTCAAAAAATTATACTTACATGTATCGTATCTGGAGTATTACTGTTTAGTGGTTGTGGAGAGAAAGAGAAGAAAAAAGAAATAGTAAAAAAAGAAGCACCAGCTACCATAAAAGTAACTAAAAATGTCGTAAAGAAATCTACCAAAAAAGAGGTTTCAAAAGAAAATGGTGGACAATTTTACTACTCTTACAACGAAGAAGATAAATCAAAGGAATCAAAAGCCATAGATAAATACAATAGTGAGACTTCAAAAACAAGAACTACAATTGATGCTTATCTAAATATTAAATCTCCTTATGAGAGAGTAAGAATCACTATGATGATAAAACAGTTAAGTAAAGACTATATCATAAAATGCTCAGCCTGTCATGATGACTATGCAAATGGTGTCATAGGTCCATCACTACTAGATAAAGACAAGGATTTCATCTATCAGAGGATACTTGATTTTAAAACAGGTAAGAGAAAAAATGTACTCATGAAAGAGTTAGTTAGTCAAATTGATGACAAAAAGTTGGAAAGCATGGCACAAGAGATAGCAAATTTTAATAAACAAATAAGAAAAATGAGGATGGGAAAATGATCAAACATGTGATAGCAGGGATAGCAACAATATTGGCACTATGGGCTTGTATATATATGTATAATTCAGATAAAGAGGTAAATAAATTAGCAAATATACAATCATTGATAAAAAAATCAGAGATTAAAGTTCATCTAGTCAAAAAAACAGAGGTAAAAAAAGAGGTAAAACAGGGTGAAAAAACAAACTCTTCTAGCAAAGCAAACAAAGAGATGGATGATAAATTAAGAGCACTAAAAAATAAAGCTGGAAATATTGCAGCCTTCAAGGTTTCTCCGCTCTACAAGAAAAACTGTTCTTCTTGCCACGGATCAACCGGTGAGGGAATCATAGGACCAAAACTAAGAGGAAAAGACAAAGACTACTTGCTGAAAAACTTAAAAGAGTTCAAAGCAGGTACTAGAAAAAACTATGTTATGTATGGTTTACTTGGAAACCTAAGTGATCAGCAACTTGATGATTTAGCCACAGAGATAAGTACATTTCAGGCTAAATACGATAAAGCACAACAGTAAAGAGTAAAAAATGAATAAATATAGTGGAAGTGTAAGGGAACTTGTTAACGCTTCCTTTTTTTCAACTTTTTTCAACAAAAACAAACATGGACACAATAGACTCTCATGGAGAGGATGGAGATGGATTAGTATCATAATAATAAATCTTCTATTTTTCCTCTCTTTTCATATAGATGTACAAGTTCTTGAGGGGACGATGAACGGCTCAAGGCTTTTAGGTTTCCATATGATAGATCCCTTTACAGCTTTAGAGATATTAGCAAGTGATCATAGTATGCACATAAATGTCATCATAGGAAGTGCCACACTCTTGATTTTTTATTTCTTTGTCGGCGGTAAAGCATACTGCTCATGGGTGTGTCCTTATGGACTTTTGAGTGAAATTGGAGAGAAGATTCACTTGGCTCTTGTAAGAAAGAAAATTATAAAGTCTAGAGTATTCAATCCAAACATCAGATTTTTCTTTTGGTTTGTTTTTCTTTTAGCTGCAGCAATAGATGGATATTTGGTTTTTGAGGTCATAAATCCTATAGGCATAATCAGTAGATTTATCACTTACGGATGGAGTTTAGCTCTAGTTTGGGTAGTTGTTATTTTGCTTTTTGAAATCTTTTTTTCAAGAAGAGGATGGTGTAAATATATCTGTCCTGTCGGTACCACATATAATTTTATTGGATGGATTGGACTTACTAGACTTAAGTGGGATATGGATAAATGCGACCACTGCTCAGCCTGTATAGCTGTCTGTCCCGAAGATCATGTGCTAGAATTTATAAAACCAAAACATGATAAAGCTAGGGCTGCCAAAGGGAAGCACCAAGAGTATATAAAAAACGGTGATTGCATACTTTGTGGTAGATGTGTAGATGTTTGCCATGTAGATGCATACAATCTCGATTTTAGATTAAAAGATTTGGTGTAGTATGCTTGTATCTGCTAAAAATGTCAGCAAAAAATTTCTAGGGGTAAATGTCCTAGATGATGTTAGCCTTGATATAAATCAAGGAGACAGAATTGCCATGATGGGTCCAAATGGAGCTGGAAAGACAACTCTGATTCGTGCATTTTTGGGATTTTATCATATAGATGGCGGTAAAATAGAAGTTAATGGATTTGATCCCATAAAAGATAGGGTAAAAGTTTTACAAAATATCAGTTTTATTCCTCAACTTCCGCCTCCTATCAAGATAAGTCTTGATGAGATGATATCATTCATAACAAAAAGCTCAAATATTTCAAAAGAGATGATATTTGAAGAATCTGAAAAAATGGAGCTTAATTTAAAGAAAAATTTGCATAAGCAGTTCTTTAAGCTATCGGGTGGAATGAAACAAAAACTCTTAATTGCCATAGCTCTATCCAAAAAAAGCTCATTGTTAGTTTTTGATGAACCTACTGCAAACCTTGATCCAAAAGCCAGAGAGCACTTTTACAGACTGTTGCAAGAGTTGGATGAAAACTGCTCTACACTTTTTATCACTCATAGACTAGACGAGATAAAAGAGTTGGTAAACAGACAGGTCTATATGGATTTAGGAAAGATAGTCGAAGATGAAAAAGTTTAAACTTCTTTTTTTACTATTAGTAACTATCGGTCTTTTTTTTACTGGGTGTGAAAAGAAAAAGATAGGAGGAGTAGAAAAGATTCATTGGGATAGAGATATGTGCGAAAGATGCAAAATGGCTATTAGTGAGCGAAAATTTGCATTTGAGATAGTAAATCCCGATAGTGGAAAAACATATAAATTTGACGATATAGGGTGTGCAATTCTTTGGATGGATGAAGAAAAGATTCCATGGAAAGACAAGGCAATTCTTTGGATAACAGATGCAAAAACAGGTAAATGGATAGATGCGCGAACTGCACTATATACAGATGATAGCATAACACCGATGGCTTATGGACTAGCAGCATACACAAAAGAGACTGTTCCTAAAAATCATGAAATTATAGATTATAAACAAGCTATCGATATCATATATGAGGTAGAAAAATTGAACAATAAAAAACTAGAAGAGATGAAAAAAGAGGCAACAAAATGAAAAATTCATGTTTTTCCATAAATATAAATAAAAATAAAAATCATGCAGGTTTCTCTTGCCAAGAGCAAAGCTTTAGTGAGAGGAATTTTCATGAATCTTTGCTTCTTGAAAAGGAGATTAACAAGTGAAAAACTTATTGCTTGTAGCATACTTAGATATAAAAGAGTCATTAAGGTCCAAGTGGTTTTATGTCTATGCACTTGTTTTTGGCGGATTGATGGCTCTATTTTTTGTTGCAGGTATATCAGATTCTGTTGTTATGGGTTTTACAGGACTTAGCAGGCTTCTTTTGGTTTTCATTCAAGTCACCATAATTATACTTCCGATTTTTATACTCATAACTACTGTCAAATCCATATCAGGCGACAGAGAGAGCAATGTATTAGAGTATATGCTCTCTTTTCCTATATCACTTACTCACTACTATTGGGGAAAGATGCTTGGGAGATTTTTGACCGTATTTTTACCGGTAATATTTGCACTAATTTTAGGCATTGTTTTTGGAATAATCAAGGGCGGCAATCTACCATGGGCCATGATAAGCCTATATTCTGCTCTTTTGTTTGCTATGTGTTTTGTATTTTTAGGTATAGCATTTTTTGTATCTACTGTTGTAAAGTCATCAGATATCGCAGTAGGAAGTTCATTTATGATATGGATAATTCTTTTGGCTTTTATTGATATCGCCCTTATTGGTTTGATGCTTCAAGGAAGAGCAAGTGATGGACTAATCATAACAATAGCTCTTTTAAATCCTATAGAGGTTTTTAGAATCGGTGCCATATCTCTGTTTGATCCGGAACTGACCGTCATAGGTCCTGTGGCATACTATCTCCTTGACACTTTAGGAGCAAAATTGTTAATGATTTATTCAATTTTTTATCCTATAATACTCGGACTAATCTTCTCATTTATGGGATATATCACATTTAAGAAAAAAGATCTACTATAGGAGTTCAAATGAAAAAGTTTATATTAATAATTATGGCACTAACAATTAGCCTTTTTGCCGGAGAGATAAAGTTACTAGATAAAAATGCAAATGACCCTGCATATCAACTTCCACTTAAGAAATATCCAGCATTTTTATGTGAAGCAACTCTAAAAAATGGAAAGAGTGTCCAATTTGTATCTGTAAAAGCTATGATGCAAGTATTTTTCCATCAAAAATACTTCATAGACCATAAATACATAGACTCAAATATAAAAGATATGTTTGTACAAGACTATCTAAGTGGAAAAAAGATAAATGCAAAAGATGCCCTATATGTGTTCGGAAGCAAAGTTATAGGACCACATGGCGATGATTTGATACCTCTTGAAAATGAAGCTAGTGCAAAGCTTTTTGGCATAAAATTTGGTGGAACAAGAACACTTCATTATGACAAATTAAGTGTTGGACTCATCAGATATCTTGACATGTAAAAATAGATTGTAAATATAAAAAGAGTATGATATGAAAATCAAAAGTTATTC
>JALVAU010000483.1 GCA_027011025.1 Campylobacteraceae bacterium
CATAAATACACATAAAATATAAATATTATCTAATAATATGATATAAATAATGATAAAATATACGATAAAATGTATAGAATTGTTAGAGGTACTTATTAAGCCGTATTTTATGAAGATATTTTAGGAGACTGCTCTATTCTTTGATTTCAATATATTTTTGATATAATCACATAAAACAGTATAGGAGTAGATATGGCAACATATTCGATGGGCGATTTAAAAAAAGGTTTAAAGATAGAGTTAAACGGAGTTCCTTATAAGATAACAGAATATCAACATGTAAAACCTGGCAAAGGTGCAGCATTTGTAAGAGTAAAGATAAAATCGTATGCAAATGGAAAAGTTATAGAAAAGACATTTCATGCCGGTGATAAATGTGAAGCACCGGATTTAGAAGATAAAACTATGCAGTATCTATATGATGATGGAGAACAGATGCAATTTATGGACAATGTTACTTATGACCAAATTGGCTTGACAAGAGACCAAGTAGGTGATGCAGCTAATTGGATAGTTGATGGTATGAATGTTGATATGCTTTTTCACAATGGTAAACCCATAGGTGTAGATGCCCCGGCAGTAGTATCCTTGAAGATAGTCGATACTCCACCGAATTTCAAGGGTGATTCACAAGGCGGAAAAAAACCAGCTACCCTAGAGAGTGGAGCAGTTGTTCAGATTCCATACCATGTGCTTGAAGGCGATACTATAAGAGTAGATACTGCTAAGGGTGAATATTTAGAAAAGGTAAAATAAGCTCAAATAACACTACATGTAAAGGAGAAATTATGTCAAAAGTTTTAGTGCCGTTGGCATCCGGTTTTGAAGAGATAGAGGCCATGAGTATTATAGATATTTTAAGAAGAGCTGATATTGATGTAGTTGTGGCAGGATTAGGCAAAAAGCAAGTCGTTGGCGCACATGGGGTGAGAGTTCAGGCCGATGCTCACATAGAAGATATGAATAGTGATGAATTTGATATGATAGTGCTTCCGGGTGGACTTCCTGGAGCTACAAATTTGCAAAAAGATGAGTATGTACAAAAACTTTTAAAAGATTTTGATAAACAAAATAAGTCAATAGGTGCTATTTGTGCTGCTCCGATAGCATTAGAGAGTGCAGGAGTGCTAAAAGAAAATTATACATGCTATCCGTCATTTGAAGCCAATATAAGAGAAGAGGGATATACAACTAGTCAAGATGTAGTTAGTGATAAAAATATCATGACTTCTCGTGGACCTGCTACTGCTATGGCGTTTGGTTTGGCGATTGTTGCAAAGCTCTGCGGTGACGAAAAATCTTCCGAGATTAAGAGTCAATTATTATACTAACTGACCTTGTTTGCTGATGATATGATATAGCATGTAAGATTTGTTGTAAAGAAGGAGGAAAATATGAAGTTGTTGTTATCAGTTTTGGTTGTTTTTTTATTTATCGGTTGTTCTGATCAATCAAAAAAAGAGACAAAACAAGCTGAGCAGGTAGAAAAAAAAGTTGAAGTTCAAAAAGTTGTTCCTAAACCCAAAAAAGTTGAAGTAAAAAAAGTAGTTAAAAAAGAAGAGCCTAAGATAGAAAAAGTACAGAAAAAAGTACAAAAAGTTGTAACAAAAGTTAAAGAGACTACAAAAGAGATTGCAAAAGTTGCTACTAGTGTTACTAGCAGTCCAAAAGTCAAAAAAATTGTAAAAAAAGTAACAAAGGCGCTTGATTCTATTTCTACTAGTACAACTACACCAAAAACAGATACTGCTACCAAAAGTAATTCTGCCTCAGATATACAAAAAACAGCAGCCGGACTCTTGGCAGGTTTTGGCGTAGCAACTGCCCCGACGCAAAAAAAGAAGAGCACTATTGATGGTGTAGCACTTTTTAAATCAAAATGTTCATCTTGCCATGGAGCAAAAGCACAAAACAAAGCTCTTGGCAAATCTCAAGTCATAGCAGGTTGGGATAGCAAAAAAATCAGCAATGCTCTACATGGATACAAAAAAGGCACTTATGGTGGTGCTATGAAAACCATCATGAAAGGTCAAGCATCCAAATTAAGTGATGCACAAATCTCTGCCTTGGCAAATGCTATATCAAAATTTTAAACACCAGGAGGGCAAGCCCCTCCTAGGCATGGTAAATCAAAACTAATATTGAAAGAGGATTTTTATTTACCACATTTCCTAGGTACTTATGTTAAATTATGCTAGAATTCTCTCATGAATAAAAATATACAAATAGGTCAAATCAACACTCTAGAGATAGATAGGATTACAGATCACGGACTATTTCTTTTAAGCGAAGAAGGCGAAGATGTACTCTTGCCAAATGCTTATGTGACAGATGAGATGAAAATAGGTGAATTGATAAAAGTTTTCATATATACCGACTCTGAAGATAGGCTTATAGCCACTACTCTTCGGCCAAAAGCGATGCTTGATGAGTTTGGATATATGGAAGTGGTCGATGTCGCTCCTTTTGGAGCTTTTGTGGATTGGGGTTTGCCAAAAGACCTCTTTGTGCCAAAAGCTTTGCAAAGAATTCCTTTAAAAGTCGGTATGAAGTTTCTCTTTAGAGTTTGCCTTGATAAAGAGACAAACCGTTTGGTGGGAGCACATAAATTTAAAAACTACATAAGAGATGATGTAGAGGAACTCGAAGTCAATCAACAAGTTGACATAATCATAAGAGAAAAAACACCATTAGGATTTAAAGTCATAGTGAACAATCTCTATGAAGCTATGATTTTTCACAATGAAATCTTTGAAGATATATGGATAGGGCAAAAGAAGAGGGCTTATGTCAAAAAGATAAGAAGCGACAAAAAGCTTGATATCTCGCTTCAGCCTATAGGCAAGAAAAATGCTGATACAGCCGCAGGAAGAGTTGAAAAAGTCTTGAGAGAAAACGGTGGAAGACTGGAGTTTAACTACAAAAGTTCGCCCGAAGATGTAAAGAAAAGATTTAATCTTAGCAAAAAGAACTACAAAAGAGCACTAACGACTTTGATAGACGAGAAAATCATCACGCTAGATGAGGGTGGGATTTGCCTAAATCATTAGCCATCATTGGAGCAGGAGCTTCAGGACTGCTAGCTGCCATAGTAGCTTCAAGAAGAGGAGTGAAGGTCAGAATTTTTGAGAAAAACAATAAAATCGGCAAAAAGATACTAGCTACGGGAAATGGCAGATGCAACATAACAAATCAAACCATCAAAACACAGAATTATCACGGTTTAAACCCCAAGTTTGTAAATATAGCCATTGATAGATTTAACACCTCTACATGTAGAGCTTTTTTCCAGAAACTTGGCATAGAGATGATAGAGGGTCAAAAAGGAAGACTATACCCCAAAAGCCTACACTCTTCAAGTGTGGTAAATCTTTTGGTTTATGAATGCGAGAGATTGGGAGTAGAGTTCTTTTTAGATACATTGGTAGAGTCGATAAGCACAGATACCGATGGATTTGCTCTACATGTAGAGGGCAAAATTTATCATAGCTCATCCGTGTTGATAGCAACAGGTGGGCTTGCTATGCCCACTCTTGGTGCTAGTAGAAGCGGATATGAGTTTGCAAAGAGTTTTGGGCATAGTATAACTCCGACTTTTGCTTCGCTTGTTCAACTTGAGTGTGATGAAAATCTAAGAGATATAAATGGCGTAAAAATTCAAGGCAATATAGAAGTTTTAAGTGATAAAAGAGTAGTCATATCTGCACAAGGTGATATACTTTTTACAAATTACGGACTCTCAGGCTCGGCGATTTTAGATGTCAGCAGAGAGGTTGGCAAGCTTTTGCAAAACAGAGATGAAGTAGGTATAAGTATAGATTTATTTAGCGAATACTCAAGAGAACAACTTAAAAATATACTCTCTAAAAGAGCAAAAAACTCAAATGGTAAAACTCTCTCTTTGTGGCTTGATGGCTTTATAAATCCAAAGTTAGCAAAGTTTTTAGCAAAAAATATAGATATAAAAAATGCCGATAATTTAAACTCAAAAGATTTGGTGCGTTTGGCCTATATGCTCAAAAATCTAAAATTCAAAGCAATCTCCACAAGAGGCTTTAAGAGTGCAGAGGTAACAGCCGGTGGAGTAAATACAGATGAGATAAATCCAAAAACTTTTGAATCTAAACTGCAAAGAGGACTATACTTTAGCGGAGAAGTGCTAGATATAGATGCGGATTGTGGTGGTTACAACCTGCACTGGGCATGGGCAAGTGGATATAGCGTAGGTATGTCTATTTGATAAAGAGATATATAACCCCATATGGCATGACAAAACCCCCTACAAGAGAGGTTTTCAAGTGGAAATTGGGTGTTTTTTTTAGTAAAAAACGAGAACATGTAGCCGATGATGACTTTAGACTCAAAGTAAATTTTATAGATAAGGATGATTTAGACATCAAAGAAGATTTTATCATCTGGCTTGGGCATGCCTCATTTTATATGCAAATTGACGGTGTGAAACTACTGTGTGATCCAGTGCTTGGTGATATACCTTTTGTTTCAAGAATGGTTGAATTTCCTATAAATCCAGAGGATTTAAGTCCTGATATCATCTTGATAAGCCACGGGCATTTTGATCATCTGGACTTAAAGTCGCTAGAAAAATTAGATATCTATGCTAAGAAGGTTAAGATTATTACGCCTTCTGGTTTAGCTGCATACATAAAAAAAGATGCCGACATCAAGGAGTTAGCTTGGTATGAAGAGATAAATGTCTCAGGACTCCGCATCACTTCCGTTCCCGCTTCACACTGGCATAGGAGAGGACTGTTTGACTTCAACAAAGCATTATGGTGTAGTTTTGTCATAAAATCTAAAAACAGGACTATATTTTTTGCGGGAGACACGGCATTTAACCAACATCTTAAAGAGATAAAATCCAAAAACTTTCAAATAGACACAGCCCTGATGCCCATAGGCGCCTACAAACCAATCCAAATCATGAAACAAAGTCACCTAAACCCCCAAGAGGCCCTTAGTGCCACCGAAATCTTAGGTGCAAAAATGATGATACCCTACCACTATGGAACATTTAAACTATCTGACGAACCCATAGGCGAACCCCACTCATGGATAAAAAGACTAGCAAAACAGAGTAAAATAAAAATCAAAGTTTTAGAAGTCGGTGAAATTTTGAAAGATTTTTAACTATGGTAATAACACCATAGCTATAGAATTTAATAAAACTTCTATATAATACCAAAAT
>JALVAU010000484.1 GCA_027011025.1 Campylobacteraceae bacterium
GTTATCTGCTCTAGCAAAAAGTTCTAAATCACCACCTTTGACTTTTGTATTATATTTTACCAGCAGATTTGCAACACCATATGATGGCATTTTTACAAAATTTGTCTCATCTGCATAGTAACTTGATTGCCAATAGTAAGATGGTACAACCATCCATTTTGGAGCAATTTTCAAATATGTCATAATATTTATCTTATGATGTGGAGTTCTTGGCAATTGATTTCCATCAATATCATATGTTTTATCTCCAGTTGATCTGTAGATTGGTGCCAAATCAACGGTAAAAGGCTTATGAGAAGTATAAAATGCATCTAAATAAGTATAAGCCAACTCAAAAGCTAATTTTTTTCTTTTATCACTTTTGAGTGAAAATTCAACTCCTCTGCTTCTTGCATCACCTATATTGTCAAAATAAACATTTGTACCACCTGAATAGTAAGTTCCTCCAATTTTTCCAATTATATCTTTTGTATCAATTTGATAAATTGACAAATCATAAGATAGCTTTGTATTTGAAACTATCTTACTTCCTCGCACACCAGCCTCGATATTAAATGTTGTTTCGGTATCTATTTCAGTATTGTTTTTAGTGTATCTGTCTGGATCAAAATCATGTGCATATAACTCATAAACTCTAGGGTTTCTAAAACCTGTAGAGAAATTTGTGTATAGTGTATTTTTTTCATTTAGTTCATATGTTCCACCTACTCTATATGAAAAATTTGAAAAATTTGTAGTTCTTGAAATAGAACTATCACTCCAAGTAGTCCCATTATAATCATGTGCAAAAACATCATAATCAAAAGTCGTATAATCAGCTCTTGCATTAAATACAGCTGTAAATTTCTCATTTACTTTATATTTTGCTTCTGCATATAGTGCTGAATTTTTCTCCGATGTATCTGACTCTGAAGATTCTCCTTTGTAGTACCATCTTCCTCTACTTGTATAGGTTTCTGTCTTAATCCAACTATCATCAAGATCCCTCTGTCCTAAATCCAAACCAAACATATATGCGAGATTATTTTTTTCTCCTCTGTACTCTGATTTTACTCCATACTGTTTTATATTTTCATCATTGTCACTGGTATATCCATCATCATTTCCGTCACCATTCAAATCCTGTGGAGATGATAAAAAGTTATATAAATCTTGATAATAATATGTATTTATTCGTAAATTATTCCCATTTTCAAAGTCTCTATTATATGTTACAAAATATTTATCTATATCAGAGTAATAATCACTATTCCAAGGCAAATCGCCATCGTTTGCCCCTGTTGGATTTGTTTGCGCAGCCGAAACTCCCGTGACACTTCCCCTGCTACTCTCTTCATATTTTCTCTCTATATTGACCCCCACTGTTATATCACTCATATCATCCAAGTAGTATTGGAATTTTCCATTTGCAGACTTATCTTCAAGTTGACTCATGTCCCAATAACCATCAGTATATCTGTAATTTGCATTTAAAATAAATGAATATTTATCTGTGCCTCTTATCAAAGATGCTACTAAATCATTGTAGTTTTCACTACCATATTCATATTTGACACTGTTTTCATTTCTATTTTTTGCTTTCTTTGTAGTTATCATGATAGCTCCAGCCAATGCATTTCTTCCATACAGATAACTAGCACCACCTTTGATAACCTTAATAGACTCTATATCATCAAGGTTTAATTTTACCTTTCCTCCATTTTGAAGAACAGGAACACCATCTATCACTACAGCCACACCTGTATCTTCCCACATAAACTCTTGTTGCCCTACACCTCTCATATGTATCTCAACAGTCTCTCCACTTCTTACATCAGCGGTGATGCCGGGAATTGTATTTAAAACTTCTCCTATATTTTTTGGATCTACTATTTCTATCTTCTTTTCATCTATTGTATTAACAGTAGAAACCTCCGTTTTTTTATCTGTTGCTAAATCAGAAATAGTCGATGATTCAACATTAACAGTACCTAAATCAGCTGCATTTGCACTCATCAACAGAGCACAAAATATAGACAAATATACCTTTTTACTCATACGCCACACTCCTTTTTCACTCGGGGTACCACTCCCTGTTTTTTATAAAAAAGAAGTGTAACAATGATCTGTTAATCATCTGTTAAACTTCTACTTTTTTCGCCAAAGAAATTCTTAACACATTTTTAACACTCGAAAGATAGACTTACGCAATGAAAATAAGAAAAAAAGTTTTACTACTTGAAGACAACCTTCTCTTTGCCCAAACTCTGCAAGAATTTCTGCAAGATGAGGGCTTCTTGGTTGATGTAGCAAAAGATGGAGAAGAGGCACTTCAAAAAAGCTACCATACGAATTATGATTTGTATCTTTTAGATGTTAAAGTTCCAAAGATAAATGGAATGGAGCTTTTAAAAATGCTAAGAGATAGCGGAGATGATAAGCCTGCTATGTTTATTACTTCATATCAAGATTTGGAGACTCTCAAAAGAGGCTATACATTGGGTTGTGATGACTATATGAAAAAACCTATTGATCTCGAAGAACTACTCTATCGTGTAGAAGTTCTCCTTAAAAATAGAAAAAAATTAGGCATAAAAATAAAACTCAATGATAAATATTATTATGATTCCGAACAAAGAGCTATATTTTACGGCGATATCTCTATAAAGATATCCATCAAAGCTATATTTTTATTAGAACTTTTATTGGAGAATAGGTCAAAAGTTGTCACAAGAGAGCAGATAATACAAAAATTATGGAGCAACTCAGATGAACATAGTGACGGCTCTATCAGAGTGTATATCAGCAAACTAAAAAATATAATGGGCAAAGACAGCATAGAAAATATCAAAGGTATAGGATATAAATTAATATAAAATATTAAACTTACAAGGAGTTAAAATGAAAAAATATCTGCTAATAGCTATTTCAGTTGCAACCGCATCTTATCTAAATGCGGCACAAAGTGTAGATTTAGATAAGATTACAGTGCAGAGCTCTGTAATTAAAACAGAAGTCACGGATGTATCAGGTGAAGATTTAAAATCCGCTGACTTAGCAGAGGCTTTAACAAAAGCGGTTCCTAGCATAAGCATACAAAGAAGAAGCGGGATAGCAAACGATATAATCTTAAGAGGTCAAAGAAAAGATGATATAAATGTCATAGTTGATGGTGGAAAGATATATGGAGCCTGCCCAAACAGAATGGATCCACCAACTTCACATGTAATCACAAACAATATAAAAGATGTAGAGGTCATAGAGGGACCTTATGATGTTGAGGACTTTGGAACACTAAGCGGTGTCGTCAAAGTTACAACAAATCAACCCTCAAAAGATCTACATGGCGATGTAAATCTCAATGTAGGAAGTTGGGGGTATAAAAAAGGCTCAGCTTTTGTCAGCGGAGGAAATGATAAGGTAAAAGTTCTTCTCGGTGCTTCAACAGAACAAAGCGATCAATACAAAGACGGAAATGGAAATACTCTAGCAGAGCAGTTAAAACTAGAAACCAGCAATCCCGCATATAACTACAAAGCAAGTGAATTTGACAGAGATGCATACAAAAAGACATCATTTATGGGCAAAGCTTATATAAATGTAACAGACAATCAAGAGCTAAGACTAAGCTACACGGGAAACAGAAGCGACAATATCCTCTACCCTTCAACTCCAATGGATGCCATATATGATGATTCTGATCTGTACAATATCAAGTACATCATAAACTCTTTAGGCAACTACTCAGACAAACTTGGATTTGAGTACTACTATTCGACAGTTGACCACCCTATGACAACGCAATACAGAGTTATGAGTGGTGGACCTGCCGGAACAGTAGCAAATGTGATGAGCTCAACCATATATGGAGCAAAAATCAACAATGACTTTCATATAAATGACACAAAGATTACTTATGGACTTGAGGCAAGCAAAAGAAATTGGGATGGAAGATATTATAAAAAATACACAACTACAAACCCAATAACACTAAACAAAAGCCTTCCTGATGTTGATACCACCAATTTCGGAGTTTTTGCAAAAGCAAAAAAGAGTTATGGTAAATTTGATATCAACAGTGGACTAAGATATGACCATACCAAGATAGAGGCCGGCAACAGCGATCCAGATTCTACTTTTAATGATATATCCGGTTACATCTTTGCATATTATAATCTAAATGAAAACTTCAAATATTTTATCGGGGCAGGAAAATCTATAAGAG
>JALVAU010000485.1 GCA_027011025.1 Campylobacteraceae bacterium
TATCATATGCAGTACTTGAGACTCTGGACATACAACTTTGCATTTCATGCATCCAGTACATGCCACACTATCATGTCTTACTTTTAATAGTCTAAATTTTCCTATTATCGAGTAAAAACCACCGAGTGGGCAGATGTGTCCACACCAACCATTTTTGAGAACAAAAAGGTCAAACAGATATAGTATAACCATAGCAGCCCAGCCAAATCCCATACCAAAAATGATACCTCTATGTATCATAGATATAGGCGAAATGAACTCAAATGCAGCAAGACCAAGAAAAAATGAGATAATTAAACTTATAAGCAAAACCCAATATCTCAAGTTTCTAGTTGATGGCTGTTTCTTTGCAACCATATCAAAGCCAAACTTTCTTCTTGTCCAATTTGCAGCATCAGTTATTATATTAACAGGGCAAACCCAAGAACAAAAAGCTCTACCACCAAAAATCGCATAAAAGAGAAATATAATCACTGCTCCTATGAGAAGATTTGATGATATTACAGCACCTGCTACAAACATTTGAAGTACAGCATAAGGATCACTAAGAGGTATGGTACCTAAAATCAATGAAGAACTTAAGTTACCTGCAAGCATCTTCCATCCATAGTAGTTGGCTCCAAAATAGAGCAAAATAATACTTATCTGAACAACTCTTCTTGCCATTAGAAATCTTATATTACTCATCTAACAGCCCTCCTAGGTTGTTTAGTTTATCTATTGCTCTCTTTTCACTTCTTTTGGTTACCGTATGTATAGATTGAGCCTCTCCAACTCTTTGCTGATCTTTTTTATCCCAACCCTTCACATAATGTGTACCAACTCTTCCCATGGCAAATTCACGAGGCAAAACAAAAATAGCTGCTTTTTCAACAACACAAGCTTTTTCACAAAGTCCACAACCCGTACATATATCACTATGCACAACCGGTAGTAAAAATGCATGTTTTCCTGTTCTTTTGTTCATCTGCATATCTATCGTAAGTGCTTTTCCTAAAAGCGGGCATGCTCTATAACAAGCATCACACTGAAGCCCCCAGTAAGCTATACAACTCTCTTTGTGAACAACAGCTAAACCCATCTTCGCCATGTTAACATCTAGTTTTTTCGTCTTTTTGTTTGTTACACTCAACAGATCAAGAGCCCCGCTTGGACAAGCAGGAACACAAGGTATATCATCACACATAAAACAAGGATTTTCTCTTGCTATAAAAAATGGTGTTCCAAGAGGTTTATTATCTCCTGGAGCTGCTAGCCTTAGAGTAGGATCTTTTGTACCAATTCTTTGACCTTTATTATCAAAAATGATATTTCCATCCCTGTTTCTACATGCGTCTACACATAAACCACATTTTATACATGTTTTTAGAAAATCACTCTCATTAAGCGCTCCCGGAGGCCTGAGCAAAAGCTTATTTGCTTTTGCTTCATCCACATAAGCACTCCAAGTCAATCCACCTAGTATCGCTAGACCGATATTTCTAGTTGTACCTAAAAATCCCCTTCTGCTCTTACTTAATGGCTGTCTATATGACTTCACCTTATCTTGTTTGTGATTCAAAATTTACCCTTTTTTATACTTTATAAATCTTAACGGCACATTTTTTATAGTCTGTCTGTTTTGACATAGGACATGTAGCATCCAAACAAACTTTATTTATCAAAATCTTCTCATCAAACCAAGGAATAAATACCAACCCTCTTGGTGGTCTATTTCTTCCTCTAGTCTCAACCCTAGCTTTTACTTTTCCTCTTCTACTCTCAACCCATGCCAATTCACCTCTTTTAAGACCTTTTTTATCAGCATCTTTTGGATTCATATAGCAAAGAGCTTCTGGCACGGCACGGAAAAGCTCAGGTACCCTCATAGTCATAGTTCCACTATGCCAATGCTCAAGTACCCTACCTGTACATAACCAAGTATCATACTCGTTATCCGGCATTTCCGGTGGATCCATATATGGGCGAGCAAAGATTTTGGCTTTATTTTTAAGTGCTTTTTTGCCAAGAGACTTATCTGGTCCTCTTAGATTTCCTTGAAGTAGATTTTTTGCCAATGGACCATAAAATGCAAAGTCTGCATCAGGACCGGCGTAGTGCTTAACATACGGATCATACTCGCCATTAAATCTCCATAGAGTCTCTTTTCCGTTTACAACAGGCCATCTTAGACCTCTAACTCTATGATATACATCAAATGGAGCCAAGTCATGACCATGACCTCTACCAAAATCAGCATACTCTTCCCATAGATACTTATGAATAAAGAAACCGTATCCTTTAAATACTTTTCCGTCACTTCCTACTACATTTCTTTCATCACCAAAGACTTCAGAATCATCATATCCTCGCTGGATTGGATCATTTACTCTATCTGCTTTAAAAGCTTTTGCTCTGTCATTTGCAAAAAGTACATCAAACATAGTGCTATTTCCACTATAACCCATAGCTCTTGCTGCACCTCTGACATCAGCTAATTTTTTACCATTTCTAAGAGTATATGGTCCCCATAGGTCATCAACTGTAAATCTTTTTGAGAGTTCAACCCATTGCCAAGTATCACTCATAGAGTCACCTACCGGCAATACCTGCTGTCTCCAGTGTTGGCTTCTTCTCTCAGCATTTCCATAAGCTCCCCATTTTTCATATATCATAGCACTCGGGAGAACCAAATCTGAAACCATTGCTGAAATTCCTGGATATCCATCGCTTGTTACTAGGAAAAAGTCATCTATCTCACGAGCAGCTTTTAACCAGTGTTTTGCACTTGCACTATCTTGATATGCATTACATACATTTACCCAAGCAAATTTTACAAATCTGTCTTCTATATCTCTATGGATTTTTATAATATGTTGATTTCCAACAGGATTTAGTGTTCCATGTGGTATATGCCATCCATTTTCTGTTATTTTTCTATGTTTTGCACTTTTTACCATCATATCTGCTGGCAATCTATGACAGAATGTCCCAACTTCTCTTGCAGTTCCACAAGCACTTGGCTGACCTGTTAGAGAGTAAGCACCATTTCCCGGTTTTGCTTGTTTATTGACTAAAAAGTGAGCATTGTAAGAGAGGGTATTTACCCAAGTTCCACGAGTGTGTTGATTCATACCCATTGTCCAGAAACTGACTACTTTTCTACCTTTTTCAACATAATAACTTGCCAATCTTTTTAGTTTTGCCTTATAGGAATCAAGTGATTCATCAGGATCACCTTTTGCAACTTTTGCTACATAATCAAGTGTATAAGGCTCTAGTGATTTTTTATACTCTTCAAAGCTGATATGCCAGTGCTTTAGTGTTCCGGCAGTATTTTTCATCACATCACCCTCTTTGTAGCCATAAGGCGCAAGTGCAGGAGCTTCTCGTGAACCAACTTTTTTGCTCATCTCTTTTTTGATAGTTTGCATCTCTTTTGCATCATATCTTCCGGCTTTCAAAGAAGGCTCACCTGCCCTTCTCATACCATAACCTATATTTACTGGACCTGCTGTGAAAACTATATGTTTCTTTATAAAATCCCAATCGATTGCTTCTGGATGATTATAAACTATCTCTCTAGCTACATAGTTCCATAAAAGCAAATCAGTTTGTGGTCTGAAGATAATGGTATCGTCAGCTAAGTCACAAGTTCTATGAGTATAAGTCTGAATACTTACTACTTTTACACGATCTGGATTACTAAGCTTTCTATCCGTACATCTTGACCAAAGAATTGGGTGCATTTCTGCCATATTTGATCCCCAAGCTATGATTGTATCAGTTAACTCTATGTCATCATAACAACCACTTGGCTCATCAATTCCAAAAGTTTGATAAAAGCCAACAACTGCACTAGCCATACAGTGTCTGGCATTTGGATCAATTGCATTACTTCTAAAGCCGCCCTTCATCATCTTTTGAGCAGCATAACCTTCCATAATAGTGTATTGACCACTTCCAAAAACAGCAACAGCCTCTGGACCATTTTTCTTCAAAGCATATCTGATGTGTTTTTCCATCTCATCAAATGCTCTCTTCCAACTTACCGGTGCAAATCTTCCATGTTTGTCAAATTCACCCTTGTCATTCATCCTAAGAAGTGGTGTTGTTAATCTATCGGCACCATACATAATCTTTGCATTAAAATAACCTTTAATACAGTTAAGACCTCTATTTACCGGGGCTGCCGGATCACCTTTGACCGCAACAATCTTTCTGTTTTTACCTTCACCTTTTGTGGCTAACATAATTCCACAACCCGTTCCGCAAAAACGGCAGGCTGCCTTATCCCATCTCCATTTGTCCTGTGTTGCATTAGCAGCAGCTTGCACATCATCAGGAATAGAGATCCCTACAGCGGCGGCTGCACTTGCAGCAGCAGTTGACTTTAAAAAGTCTCTTCTTGAAAGCGACATTCTTACCTCCTATTGAAATTTTTAATCACTTCAATAGTATCATTTAAGAGGAAGATAATTCTATGACTTAAGTCAAATTATCACTTTTTTTCTTGTTCTATTTGAGAAATTGTGCTTAAATTTGATTTTAATTTTTCTAGCATTTTTGCAACATGCATGAGATTTTCGGTTGATTCGATTGCTATCTCTTCAGTTGTACTTATCTTTTTATCAAAGCCTTTTTTATCTGTTTCGTTTAGCTCTAAAGATATAAATGCTCTACTTGCATCGTCTGAAAGACTCTCTAACTCCTCAACAGCTTTCTCTGCTTTGTCTATAGCATCCTGAGAGTGATTAAGAGCACTATTTACTTTTTTAACAAAAAGATTTATATGAGTTGAAGCTTCTTTGAGTTCATCTTCATTTGTCTCTTTCAATTTAAAATTTTCTTCATTTATTTGATTTATATCTGAGGAAGCAAGCATTTTTGCCTTATCTATAAAATCCCTAAGATGACTCATAATCTCTTTTGTCAACAAGAAACTATACAATATAATAATAAATCCTAAACTTAAAAGTGCAAATTGCATATAGATAAACATCATATTTTTCTGTTCACTATAATCAGTAAAAAGCCATACCGCCTCATCC
>JALVAU010000486.1 GCA_027011025.1 Campylobacteraceae bacterium
AACACTCTCGCCAAAGGCGTAGCTTTAGTGAGGAAGTTTGAAATGTAAACACTCTCGCCAAAGGCGTAGCTTTAGTGAGGAAGTTTGAAATGTAAACACTCTCGCCAAAGGCGTAGCTTTAGTGAGATGAATTTAATATGGGCTTCGCCCATATTAAAGAAGAAATAAAATAGAAAGAAGGATAATTAGATGGCTAAAAAAGTAATTGGTGAAATAAAATTACAAATTGCAGCAGCAAAAGCAAATCCATCACCTCCTGTTGGTCCAGCTCTTGGTCAGCAAGGTGTGAACATAATGGAATTTTGTAAAGCTTTTAACGAAAAAACAAAAGACATGATGGGCTATAATATTCCAGTTGTTATTACTGTGTATGCTGATAGAAGTTTTACTTTCATCACCAAACAACCACCAGCAAGTGATTTGATTAAAAAAGCTGCAGGTATATCAAAAGGCAGTGATAATCCACTAAAAAATAAGATTGCTAATTTGACAAAAGATCAAATATTAGAGATTGTAGAGAAAAAAATAGCTGATCTCAATACTGATGATAGAGAAGCTGCTTCAAAAATTATTGAAGGTAGTGCTAGAAGTATGGGTATAACAGTTTCACAATAGATTTAAACCTTAACCACTAAGGATGTAGTGGTAGCAAAAAATAGCGGAGAAATTAAATGGCAAAAAAAGTAAGTAAGAGATTTCAAGAGGTACTTAAAAAAGTTGATCTTGAAAAAAAATATAGTATCGAAGAAGCATTAGCTAACATAAAAAATCTTGCAAGCGCAAAATTTGATGAGACAATTGAAATAGCTTTAAAATTGAATGTAGATCCTAGACATGCTGACCAAATGGTAAGAGGCTCTGTTGTACTTCCTGCAGGAACCGGTAAAAATGTAAAAGTTGCTGTTATAGCAAAAGATGTAAAGGCTGATGAGGCAAAGGCTGCAGGAGCAGATTTGGTTGGTAGTGATGATCTAATAGCTGAGATTCAAGCTGGAAAAATTAACTTTGATGTACTTATCGCAACACCTAATATGATGGGTATGGTAGGTAAAGTAGGAAGAATTTTAGGACCAAAAGGCATAATGCCAAATCCTAAAACCGGTACTGTTACTATGGATGTGGCAAAAGCAGTTGAAAATTTCAAGGGCGGTCAAGTTAATTTTAGAGTTGACAAGCAAGGAAATATTCATGCGGGTATCGGAAAGATAAGCTTTACTGATGAGCAGATAAAAGATAATTTTGAAACCTTTATAAAAGCTATAAATAGACATAAACCAGCAGCTTCAAAGGGAAAATACATAAAAAATGGTGCAATTTCACTGACTATGAGTCCTTCAATTACACTAGATAACCAAGAACTTATAGATTTTAAATAGAGTATCAGAGCATAATTGCTCTGATGCATAATCTTTGATTGGAGATAGTCGAGGCTAAGGCTTAATTTGGATTTTTCCAGCTCTGCTTGAAATCACCAGTCGGAAAGGAGAAAAATTGACAAAAAGTAAAAAAGTTGAACTAGTTGAACAGCTAACTGAAAGCTTCAAAGCTTCCGACGCATTGATAGTTTGTGACTTTAAAGGCATAAATACAAAATCTCTTGAAGTATTGAGAAATAGTGCAAGAGAAAAAAATGTAGAAGTACAAGTTGCCAAAAATACACTTGCAACTATTGCGATGAAAAATGCGCAAATAGAAGGCATAGAGTTAAAAGATACAAATATCTTTATTTGGGGCGAAGATCAGTTGGATGTAACAAAAGTTGTTGCAAAGTTTGCTGAAGCAAATAAAGTCTTCCAAATCAGAACAGGCTTTATCGCTGGAGAAATTGCAGATGCTGCTAAGATTGAAGCTCTTTCTAAGTTACCATCAAGAGATGAGCTTATTGGAATGTTGCTACAAACTTGGATGGCTCCGGTTACAAACTTTACAATTGGCTTGGATGCTCTTAGAGCAAAAAAAGAAGAAGAGAGTGCATAAATGCGGATTGTTTTGGGAATTTACCTCCCAAGCAAAGTGATAATTAAAAAGTCTCTAGGCATAAGCCTAAGCTTTAGTAGAGTGTGAATTAGTCGAGAGCTTTGCTCTCAATTAAGATGACAGTTAAATAAAAAAATGTTAAGGAAAATAATATGGCAATAACTAAAGAAGATGTATTAGAATATATTTCAGGTCTTACAGTTCTTGAGCTAAGTGAATTAGTTAAAGAATTTGAAGAAAAATTTGGTGTATCAGCTGCACCAGTTATGGTTGCAGGTGCTGCTGGAGCCGGCGCTGCTGCTGAAGAAGAAAAAACAGAATTTGATGTAATTCTTAAAAGTGCAGGCGCTAAGAAGATAAATGCAATTAAAGTTGTTCGTGCTATTACTGGTCTTGGTCTTAAAGAGGCAAAAGAAGCAGTTGAAAGTGCTCCTACAACACTTAAAGAAGGTGTTTCAAAAGACGAAGCAGAAGATATCAAAAAACAGATTGAAGAAGCTGGCGCAGAAGCTGAAGTTAAGTAAAACTAAAACAGAGGAGATATTCTCCTCTGTCTATATAGATAATTTAGTCGTTAAGATTTCTACAAGCTATGTAGAAAAACTACTACCCTTTTCAAACAACTACACGAGGTAGACTCATGTTAAATAATTTAAGTTCGGGAAATCGCCTAAGGGTTGATTTTTCAAAAGTACCAAAAAAAATAGATGTTCCAAATCTACTGCAACTACAACAAAAAAGTTATGAAAATTTTTTAAAAGTCGGTGAAAATAGTGAAGGTGGGATAGAGAAAGTATTTAAATCAATTTTTCCTATACACGATCCACAAAATAGACTTACGCTTGAGTATGTTGGAAGCGAGATAGGCAAACCAAAATATAATGTTAGAGAATGTATGGAGAGAGGATTGACATATGCTGTCGGTCTTAAGATGAGTATTCGTCTGATATTATGGGATAAAGATGAAAAAACCGGTGAAAAAACCGGAGTAAAAGATATAAAAGAACAAGCAATTTTTATAAGAGATATTCCTATGATGACAGAGAGAACATCTTTCATCATAAATGGAGTTGAAAGAGTTGTTGTAAACCAACTACATCGTAGTCCAGGTGTTATTTTTAAAGAAGAAGAGAGCAGCACCGTAAATAATAAATTGATATATACTGCTCAGATTATACCAGATCGTGGAAGCTGGCTGTATTTTGAGTACGATGCAAAAGACACACTCTTTATGCGTATTAATAAAAGAAGAAAAGTTCCTATAACTATACTCTTTAGGGCTTTAGGATACAGTAAGCAGGATATTTTAAAACTATTTTATCCTGTATTGAATATTGAAATAAAAGATAATAAGTTTTTTATGGAATTTATTCCAGAGAATTTCATAGGAAGAGTTGAATTTGAGCTTAAAGATGAAGATGGAAATAAGTTAATTAGCGCAGGCAAAAGATTAACAAAAAAGAGAGCAGAAAAATTTAAAGAAGATGGTGTTAAGCTTATAGAGTATCCAGTCGAGGTATTGGCAAACAGATTCTTATCCTCTCCTATTATCGATGAAGAGAGTGGCGAGGTTCTGTATGATACACTAACACAACTAGATGAAACAAAATTAGTGAAGTTGATAGAGCAGGGTTGCACTTCAATAGAGATTGCAAATGATTTAGCTCCCGGAGTTGATGATGGTATTATCAATGCCTTTATAGCAGATAGTGAAACACTAAAACTGCTTCGTCAAACAGAACAGATAGAAGATGAGAATGATTTAGCAAATATAAGAATTTATAAAGTAATGAGACCGGGAGAGCCGGTTACAAAAGAGGCTGCTCGTGCATTTGTAAAAGATCTATTTTTCAATCCAGAAAGATATGATTTGACAAAAGTCGGTCGTATGAAGATGAATCATAAACTTGGAGTTGAAGTTCCTGAGTATGTAACTGTTATGACAAGTGAAGATATTATAAAAACAGTGAAGTATCTCATAAAAGTAAAAAATGGACAAGGTCGTATAGACGATAGAGATCACTTAGGAAATCGTAGAATTCGTGCTATTGGTGAGCTTTTAGCAAATGAACTCCACACCGGTCTTATAAAAATGCAAAAAGCTATAAGAGATAAATTTACCTCTCTTAGTGGTTCAGTTGAAGAGTTGATGCCTCATGATATGATAAATTCAAAGATGATAACAAGTACGATTATGGAGTTCTTCTCAAGCGGACAGTTGTCCCAATTTATGGATCAAACAAATCCTCTTAGTGAAATTACTCACAAAAGAAGACTCTCGGCTCTTGGAGCAGGCGGACTTGTAAAAGAGAGAGCCGGCTTTGAAGTAAGAGATGTACACCCTACGCATTATGGAAGAATTTGTCCTATAGAGACTCCAGAGGGTCAAAATATTGGACTTATCAACACCCTTGCTATGTATGCAAAAGTAAATGATTTGGGTTTTGTTGAAGCACCATATAGAAAAGTAAAAAATGGTGTAATTACAGATGAGATAGTATATATAACTGCCACGCAAGAAGAGGGATTAGTTATCGCTCCGGCAAGTACTCATATCAATGAACAGGGTGAAATAGTAGAAGATTTAATTGAAGCTAGAGTTGATGGAGAGATTGTTTTAATAGATAAAGAAAAAGTAAACATGATAGATTTATCCTCTATGATGATAGCCGGTGTTGCAGCTTCATTAATTCCATTTTTGGAGCATGATGATGCAAACCGTGCTCTTATGGGCTCAAATATGCAAAGACAAGGCGTTCCTCTTGTGAGAACAAGTGCACCTATGGTCGGAACAGGCATGGAAGCAATCACAGCAAGAGATTCATGGGAAGCTATAAAAGCAAAGAGAGCAGGAGTAGTAGAGAAGGTTGACAATAAAAGCATATACATTTTAGGTGAAGATGAAAATGGTTCTTTTATCGATCTGTATGTTTTGCAAAAAAATATGAGAACAAACCAAAATACAACATTTACACAAAAAGTT
>JALVAU010000487.1 GCA_027011025.1 Campylobacteraceae bacterium
TGAGTATAAAGATGCAGTTGCTTTTGTAGCACTCTTAGCGATACTCTTTTTTATGCCGGGTGGAATATTTGGCAATACAAAAGCACAAAGAGTTTAAATGCTAAAGAGATATAATATAAATAGAGACATTTTGACTTTAAGTATGATTTTAGTTATAGCTCCGTTTTTCTTTCAAAATGATTTTTATTACGAAATAGCCATAGTGTCACTTTTGAATGCTTTAATTTGCATAGGCTTAAATATGCTTATGGGATATGCCGGACAGGTAAGTTTAGGTCACGGAGCTTTCGCGGGACTTGGTGGATATATAGCTGTTATTTTAGGCTCTAAATATGGCATAACACCACTTTTTAGTATATTTATAGCGGTAGTTACGATGTCTTTATTTGCTTTTATAATCTCCAAGCCTATACTTAGACTTAAAGGTCACTATCTTGCTATGGCAACTCTTGGAATCGGTATTATTATCAGTATAGTTTTAAATGTAGAAGATGAGTTAACAGGTGGAAGTGATGGTATGAGTGTAGATAGCTTTACTATTTTTGGGTATGAGTTTGTGGACTCTTTGCAGTGGTATATACTCTGCTCTTTTTTGCTCGTGTTTACTATTTGGATGTTTTCAAATCTCATAGATTCTCCATTTGGCAGGGTTTTAAGATCGATAGAGGGGAGTGAAAAAGCAGCCAATAGTGTGGGTATAAATGTTTCCCATTATAAAAGTATAGTTTTTGTTATATCTGTTGTCATAGCTACAATAGCCGGTAGTTTGTATGCTTTTTTTTCCGGATTTATCTCTCCGGGCGAAGCTAGTTTTTCTCACTCAATTGAACTTGTTGTTATGGTTGTACTTGGTGGTCTCGGTAGGATTTACGGGGCTATAATAGGTGCAGTTATTTTGACTATCTTACCTCAGCTTTTGACCTCTTTTGAGGATTATCAGACTTTGATATACGGCTCTATCATCATATTTGTTATGATTTTTATGCCAAAAGGTATAGCATCTGTCTATGAAGATGTAAAAGGGAGATTGTTTGCTTCAAATAAATAGTGTTACCAAACAGTTTGGTGGTATTAAAGCAGTTGATGATTTTACATGTAGAGTAAAAAAGGGTCATATTCACTCTATCATAGGACCTAACGGTGCAGGAAAAACAACCTTGGTAAATATGATAACAGGTGTTTATAAAGTTGATAGCGGAACAATTTTTTTAGATGGTGCGGATATCACAAATATCTCAACCGATAAACTTGTCTATAGAGGAGTATGTAGGACTTTCCAAAACTTAGAGATTTGTGAAAATTTAACTGTTTTGGAAAATGTGCTTTTAGGATTTGATAAATATATGGACAAAGGTCTTTTGAAGTCCTGTTTTAGAGCAAAATCTATACTTGATGATGAAAAAAGATATATTGATAGGGCAAAACACCTTTTAGGGCTCATAGGATTGGAGGATTTGGCGGATAAAAAGGCAGAAAACCTCTCTTATGGGATACTTAAAAAACTTGAAATAGTAAGGGCATTAGGGACCTCTCCGGAACTTATATTGTTAGATGAGCCAGTGGCTGGGCTAAATCCTAAGGAGACACAAGAGGTTTCTGATTTGATTCGTACAGTTGTTGCAGATGAAGTAACGATTATCTTGGTAGAGCATGATATGAAGATGGTCATGCAAGTTTCTGACTATATTACGGTGATGAATTTTGGAAAAAAATTGGCCGAGGGAACTCCGGACGAGATTGTAAATAATCAAGATGTCATTAGAGCCTATCTAGGAAGTGGTGTAGTATGTTAAAAATTGAAAAACTATGTTGTAATTATAAGCAAATTATAGCACTCAGCGATGTGAGTTTGCATATAAACAGAGGTGAAATAATCTCTTTAATAGGGGCAAATGGTGCAGGAAAAACTACACTTCTAAGGGCTATTAGTGGTTTACAAAATCCCAATAGTGGAGATATTTACTTTGAGAATAAAAATATCACAAAACTAGAATCACACGATGTTGCAAAGCTTGGTATCGCACAGATTCCAGAAGGGAGAGGACTTTTTTCAATTTTGAGTGTTGAGGAAAACCTTAGACTAGGAGCTTACTTAAGAGACGACAATGAGATAGAGCTAGATATAGAAAAGATATACTCACAATTTCCTATACTAAAAGAGAAATCCAAAGAGTATGCAGGAACGCTCTCTGGGGGTCAACAGCAGATGGTAGCAGTTGGTAGGGCTCTGATGAGCAGACCAAAACTCTTACTTCTGGATGAACCAAGCATGGGATTGGCACCAATCATAGTCGAGGAGATTTTTGAAGCTATAAAAACTCTCAGAGATAGCGGAACTACTATATTTATAGTGGAGCAAAATGCATTTTTAGCTCTGAGTGTAACGGACCGTGCTTATGTGCTAGAAAACGGCAGGATAGTTATGAGTGGTAATTCTGTTGAGTTATTAAAGGATGAGGGTGTAAAAGAAGCATATTTAGGTGCTTAGAGATAGAAACTCTTTTGTTTGCTTGATTTTTTTCATGGTTTCCAAAGTTTTCTGTTTTTCATTATCAACAATCTCTATGGCTAGCCCTACAAGAGATAGAGCCTCTTTTGCTCTATCTAAATTTTCAAATTTAGGCAACTCTTTTATAGTGCTAGCAATACGCTTTATATCTTTTTCAATAATTGCAATTTTTAAATTATTTATCCATGTTGTCATTTGTCTCTTCTCTCCAAGCTGTGAGTAAACCTTTTGTTACAGATATAACTTCATCTATTTTTTTAGTGTCATTTTCTATATTTGCTATACTGAGTGTTTTAATTTGATGCAGATACAGTCCTGTGAGATAGTTTGCTATATCTCCGCCATCATAATTTATAGAGTTTAAAAGTTCAGAAAATATTGCAACTGTTCTGTTTATCCAATATGCTTTTTTCTCTAAGTTATTTACCTCTATTGCTCTTTTTGCAAGAGAAGAAAATTTTAAAATACCCTCATAAAGCATTTCAATTAGTTTTTCTGATGACTCTATAGATATATTATTTTGTGAATATGTTGCGTATGCTAAATTGGGACTCATGCCTTTTTCCTTTTAATTTTTACTATTTGACAAAGCATCTATTTGCATAGACAATGATTGAAATGATGCATTGAGTTGGTTGATAATACTGTCGTAAGCAGCAAACTTTTTTGCCATTGTGTCATATTTATTGTCTAGTCTTGCTGTTGCTGTTTCCTTGTTTTCTTCTAGCGTCTTTTTTTCATCAGATAGTTGGGTATTATATCTTGTTAATATCCCATCATTTGTATCAATATAATTTGACAAAAGAGAGTTGTAATTTGTAAAGAATCCATCAGTTGTGCCATCACCTCTGAAGAAATCTTCTACATCTGCACTGTCACTATTTATCTTGCTATCAAAGGTGGATTGATCAAACTCAAGTACGCCCGCATCATTTAGAGATACTCCATAATCAGATAAACTTCTTCCGCTTGAATCAACTTGTAGAAGATACTTGCTTATATCTGATTTTAAGGACTTTATTTCTGAATTTCCTTGAAATGTACCTGCTGCCTTTGTCTGGGTATCATATTTTGTTGATTCATTTAAGTTGTTCATCAAATCATTATATTTTGTTACAAAAGAGCTTATGCTGTCACTGATCGCACTAGTGTCTTGCTTGATTGATATGTTTGAATTTACTTCATCACTTGCAGTTATAGTAACGCCTGTTATTAAGTCATCTATCGTATTTGAAGATCTTGTGATACTAACTCCATTGAATGTAGCGTCTAAATCCCCAGCAGGTTGTATGTTGGTAATTGTTAGGTTGGTATCATTGCTATCATCGCTATCGCTGTTGTTGTCAGTTGTTACTGTTATAACATTATTGGCTCCAGTATCTGTTGATTTTAAGACGAGTTTATAGGGATTATCTCCTCCTACATTTAGCAAGGAAGCTGTTATTTTACCGTCGGTTTTATCATAAACTTCATTTTTAAATGCATCAATTGTTGTGCCAGATGTTACTGTTATATCGTAGGTATTTCCATCTATTGCAAGATGTATCGTATCGTCAGTGGTTGCAAAGGTATCTGTTGTTTTATTGAAAGCTTGGCTTTCATTTATATCTCTTTTTGCTAAAGTAGTGACATTGAATGAAAAATCTTGAATCTCTACTCCTGAGCTAGCACTAACGGATACTCCATCATTGGAAGAGGTAGCTGTTCTTTTCAGATAATTCATCTCATCAGAAAGTGTACTTGTCTCTGCTTTTAATGATGCAGTTAGTGTAGTCAGGGCCGATAAATCATTTGTTTTTGTTTCATTATCACTTAGCTTGTTATCAATAGGAGCTATTATAGCTTTCTCATCTACTGCTCGTAGCTGATCTATAACATCATAGCTTAATGCTCCTTGGCTTCCAAGACCTAATGAACTTAGTGAAGATGCCATTATTTATCCTTTTTTATCAAAAATCATTCCTACTATCTCTTTCATTTTCTCAGAAAGATCCATAGCTTCCTCTGTTGGAATTTTTCTTATTATCTTTCCGGTACTTCTCTCCATCACATTTACAAACATGGTGTCAATTTTATCATTAAAACCAAATGTAATATTTGTATCTAATGATTTCATATGATCATTCAAATGCTTGATTGTGTTGTCTAGTTGTTGTTTTATATCTTTTTTATCTAAAGATTGCTTTTTGCTTGCATCTGCATTTTGTTCCACTTTTTCAACAGATCTTCTAGTGCTCATAGAAGTATCGACAGTGGGTTGTGCAGACTGTACTGCCTGTTTATTCGTTGCGCTAAATATATCCATTTTATTGTCCTCCTTGACATTCTATCTTTTATTCCTATACTCCAAATCGACAGTATTTTTTTTTACTTTAGAGTATTTTTTTTAAATTTATGCTAGAATCACAAAAC
>JALVAU010000488.1 GCA_027011025.1 Campylobacteraceae bacterium
ATACAATACTTCTAATTCTACTCATAAAGATAATCTAGGGTATTATGCAAAAGCAAATTATAGTTTTGGAAAAAATCTTATCTCTCTTGGCTTAAGAGGTGAGGGCATCAAATACAGATATAAAACAGCAGGTATTTCTTTGTCAGATAGGGCATATATGCAAGCTTATGATTTTGGTTATAACTATAAATTAAGCCCTATATCATCAATATTTTTAAATTTAAATCAATCATTTCAGGCACCCGATATCGATAGATTTTTTAATGCTTTTACAAATACATTCAATGGCTTTATAAAGCCGATGAGAGTACGGACTATAAATGCTGGGTATAACTATATCGGTTATCCAAATAAGCTCAAATTTTCTGCTTTTTACAGCTATATAGATGATGAGATATACTATAACGGGCTAACTTATACAAATACAAATCTGGACAAAACTAGAAAGTATGGTTTTGAGTTATACGATAAGTACAACTTAAGATATAACCTTTTTGCAACTCTAAACTATGCATTTGTAAACACCGATATAAGAGAAAATTTGAGCAATCCGACCATAGAAGGAAAAGAGATTCCCGGGGTCTCAAAACACAATATAAAGTTTGCTCTAGGATATAATCCAACACACTCAATCTCTCTCTTACTCTCTCATATCTACAAATCAAAAGCTTATGCTATGAGTGATTTTGATGAAAGTTTTGGCAAAATGGATGCATATAACTCTACAGATTTTATGGCTAGCTATAAGTACAAGAAATTTGAGTTTTTTGCAAAAGTAAATAACCTTTTTGATAGAAAAAATGCTCTTTTTGTCGATAATGGTTTTAGTCTAGGTGTCTATCCAGTCAATTATGAGAGGACTTTTATGATAGGAGTTAATGCCAAGTTTTGAGAGTTCTACATGTAAGACCTTATCTTTGCTATAAGTTTTTAAATTCTATGTTTTTAGGGCTTAGCGTGGGAAGTATATTTGTTTTATATACTCCCTTGCAGCCCTCTATATTTTCACTCGGTGGGATTTTTTTGGCAATCTCTATGCTGATTTTGGCAAAATTTTATAGTAAGATTATGAACATAGAAGCCTTTTTTTATATCACTTTGCTTGTTGAAGTAGTGGTTTTGCTTTTTGTCTCGTTTTTCTTGATTTTTAACTACTCTTATATGACAGCTCTATTTGTATATCTTGGTTATCAGGTGACTTTTATATTTGGGAGTTATCTAGTTAGGATGGAGACAATAGCGCTTGATAGGACAGCTCTCATCTCTATGGCAGATATTATCAAACAAAAAGGATATTTGGTAGGCTTGGTGCTCTCTTATGTGTTTTATAAGATTTTAGAGTATCTAGATATATTTGATAAGCAAGTGCAGGTATATGATCTACACATAGGGCTTTTAGTTTTGGAGACAGTGATAATCACAACTATTTTCAAATCTTTTAAATTAATTCAGGCATAAATATCTAATTTGTTTGTTTTAGATGTTAGCTCAGTAGTGATTTCATCTGTTTTTATTGTATTATTTTCTATCTCTAACTGATTTTTTTGATCTTCAACATTAGTATCTTGATTGGTGGTTTTATCACTATCACTAGGCTTATTTTGTGGTGTACCCATCTGAACACTGCTTGGATAAGGTGATTTAAATAGATACTCTTGTACTTGCATTTTAATCTCCTTGCTTATTTATCAATTTTAGAAAATTATACCATAAAAAAATATCTTCACAAAATTTTGAATTTATTTTTTGTTCTTTTTTAATAACTGACCTTACGCACTAAACACATATCTGAGCAAAAAGAGAAAGTGTCATATACGAGGCAGATTTTTGAAAGCCTAGCCAAAGCTAAGATGAAAAAATCTAACGAAGCAGATGATACTTTATCTTTTTGCCCAAAGGGTGGTATAATTTGCTCACAATTGCGTCGTTAGTAAGATTTGAAGCTACTAGTAGCTCCTGCATCTTACTGCCTAGCACTTGAGAGCAACTTATACCACTCAGATATGTGTTTAGTGCGTAAGGTCAGTTAAAAAATATGTTTAGGGTTGTTAGAAGTGCTCTTTAGATACTTTTCTAATAATAAGACAATAAGCCATGCTATTTCCATTGTTACTAGGGAGTGGCTAAGAAAATGATCCCCGATAAACATTTTATACAAAGACATACTCCATCCCACAGCTAAGGCTATAGCTAATGCTTTTTTTCTATTTTTTTTATCTTTAAATAGAAAAAATAGAGAAAAAAGAGCAAAGCCACCACTTGCATGACCGGCTGGCCAACACTTTATCCTCTTTTTTTGTTTGAAGTCCTTCGGATATGTATCTAAAACTTTTATATCAGGATAAGTACCACCAAAGTGTTCTATATTTTTTGGACAAGGCGTATTTGTTGCACTCTTGAGAGCACCGATAGTTAGTGGTATAAAAATAGCTGCCAAAACAATCAAAATAAGACCTTTTTGATACTCTTTTATAATTTTCTTTTTTCTTAGAAATATCAAAGAAAATAGAATACAAACAGCAAATATAATAAGAAGATTTTTTATCCCCTTGTAAAATATAAATTTTAATACAGGTTCATTTCTGTCTATAAGCCAAGTGTGTGTATTAAAATCATAAAAGTAATTTTGTAGAGCTATATCTGTATTTGTATATTCAAAAAAAAGTACAGTAATAACTAATGCAGTAATTGTTAAGAAAATTTGTCTATTTATTTGCATTTTTTCTCTTTTGCTTTAGATAGTATATAATAGAAACAATAGATATAAAAGAGAGCAATACAAGGGTAATGATATGCAGATACTGTTTTATCAATGTTTGATTTTCACCGATAAAATACCCAAGTAGTGCAAGTATAACAACCCACAAACCAGCCCCTAATGCTGTATATAAAATAAATAAATTCAGCTTCATTTTCCCTAGTCCTGCCGGCAATGAGATGTATTGTCTTACTCCTGGGATCAACCTTCCTGTAAATGTAGATATGCTGCCATATTTTTTAAAAAATTGCTCCATTGCGCATAATTTTTGTTCATTCATAAATAGGTACTTGCCATATTTTAAGATAAGAGATCTTCCAAGTTTCAGTGCAAGATAGTAGTTAAAAAGTGCTCCTAAAATACCGCCAAAGAGTCCTGAAAAAATGACGATATAGAGATTCATATCTCCTTTTGACGACAAGTATCCAGCTGGAATCATAACAACTTCACTCGGAAAAGGAAAAAAAGAGCTCTCTAGAAACATCATAACAACGATACCGACATAGCCCAAATCACCGACAGTATTTACAATAGAGCCTATAATTTCACTTAGCATAAAAACCTTTCAGAGGGCAGAAGAAAATTAAATATTATGGATTAAGATGGTACCTGAGGCCGGACTCGAACCGGCACGAGCAAAGCTCACAAGATTTTGAGTCTAGCGCGTCTACCAGTTTCACCACTCAGGCACCTTGAAATAAGAAAGAAATAGTACAAAAAAAAAGCTTAAAGAGTCATTATAAACTCTTTAAGCCTCTGTATTTATATTTTAAGCTTTTGCTACTGCCTCTTTTAATCTTTTACCTACTTTAAATTTTACAGCTGTTGTTGCAGGCACATCAACGATTTTATCAGTTCCCGGAACTCTTGCCTTTCTTGCTGCTCTATCTGCTGTACTAAATGTACCAAAACCAATAAAGCTAACACTTTTTTTTGCTACTAATGCTTCTTGTACAGCTTCTATGGCTGCATCAACAACTTTTTGCGTATCTTTTTTGGAAAGCTCAGCCTTCTCTGAAACTACCTGAATAAACTCTGCTTTTTTCATTCCACAATCCTTTGAAATAATGTATTTTAGGCATTGTACACTTTTTTTTCAAAAAAAACAATAATTTTTTTAAAAAATTAAATAAAATACCAAAAAATCCGATATTTTCTCAAAGGAACTTAATTTGCTTTATATGACCTAGGAGTAATAATCATGAGAATAACAGATTCACTTTTTTATTTAAATACAAAAAACAGCTACCAAGATAGTTTGAAAAAACTTTATGATGTAAATACGCAAATTTCGTCTGGATCAAAGATACAAAACAGTTATGAAGATAGTAGCATATATGCTGATAGTATGAGATTAAATGATGAGATATCCACGCTAGATCAGGTAAAAAAAAGCAGTTCAAAAGCTCAAACATTTGCAAACAATACTGACACTACCATGAATCAGTTTGATGACACTTTGATAAAATTCAAATCAAAATTGATACAAGCAGCAAATGGTGCAAGTTCATCTACTAGTTTAGGAGCAATAGCGGATGATTTAAGTGCTATGCGCGATCATCTAGTAAGTATCTCAAACACATCGATAAATGGACAATTTTTATTTGCAGGTTCTGCTCTAGATACCAAACCTATAAGAAGTGACGGTTCTTATGATGGAAATGGTGAAAAAATGACTTCACTAATCGGCTCAAAAGTTCAATTACCATATAACATAGACGGAAATTCTCTATTTTTGGGGAAAGATAGTGATTATGAAAAAATTGTATCTACAAATGTAAAAATGTTCAATAAAACCATTCAAAAAGATAGTGGAGATGAAGTATATCTCAAGGAGAGTGATACTCTTCAAGATATGGTTGGAGGAGATGCTGATAAAAATGGCAAACCTGTTTTTTATCTATCTGGAAGAAAGCCCAATGGAGAAACTTTTAATGACAAATTTTCATTGGATTTAACCTCAAATGTCTCTGATTTAATTGATAGCATAGGAACTGCATATGGAAATTCATCTACTAATAAAGTTGTAGATGTAAGCCTGAATAGTTACGGACAAATAGAGGTAAAAGACTTAAAAAAAGGAAATTCAC
>JALVAU010000489.1 GCA_027011025.1 Campylobacteraceae bacterium
AACTATACTAGATATATATCCGGAAGTTTCAGTCTTTTTGCCTTGTCGAATATCTCTATATGAAGAGAATGGGGATGTGACTCTAAGTACAATCGGAATAGACAATATCATAGATAACTTTGAGTTAAATGCTGATATTAAACTCTATATGAATAGTGTATTTGAAAAAGTAAAAAAGATTATAAACTCTTGGCAAACACAGGAGACAAAATGAAAAGAAGAAATTTTTTAGTTGCAGGAGCACTAGGCACAGCCGGAGTGGCATTTTTTGGAGCAAAAAGCTTATACTCTTATGATGCTTTTGAAGAGGAGAGAGAATTTGCGGTGCCACCGCTGTATGAAGGCAAGATGGAAAACGGAAAGAGGGTTTTTGATTTAAACCTTCAAAAAGGGCAGATGGAGTTTTTCAAAGGCATAAAAACGGACACCATAGGTATAAATGCCCCATTTCTGGGACCTACCCTAAGAGCCAAAAAAGATGATTTTATAAAAGTAAATATAAAAAACTCTCTTGGGTATGATTCTACAATACACTGGCATGGCTTTGAACTACCGGCACGGATGGATGGTGGACCACACCAAGTTATAAAAGACAAAGCCATCTGGTCACCGGAATTTGCTATAAAAAATAGAGCCTCTATGCTTTGGTACCACTCTCATCTTTTACACCAAACAGGAGCACAAGTATATAAAGGATTGGCCGGTCTTTTTATTGTAGATGATGATGAAAGTCTAAACACAAATCTGCCAAATGAGTATGGAGTGGATGATGTGCCCATAGTCTTGCAAGATAGGAATTTCAACAGTGATGGCTCATTTAGATATGTAAGTTCTATGCCTGAAAACATGATGGGCATACATGGAAATTATGTGTTGGTAAACGGCGTCATTGCACCGACGCTAAAGGCAAAGAAGAAGTTGATGAGATTTAGAATCTTAAATGGTTCAAATGCTAGATATTATCTTTTGGGCTTTAGTGATAACAGAAAATTCAAACTTGTTGGAACAGATGGAGGACTTTTGGAAAAGCCGCTAGAACTTAGCCAAATCAAACTAGCTCCCGCCCAAAGAGTGGATATAGTGGTCGATATGAGCGATGCAAAAGATGTAATTCTTAAAAGCTATAAAGGTGCCATCAGTCAAAGTAGAGGCATGATGGGTATGATGATGGGAGGAATGGGCTCTGATATGGAGTTTGATATTTTAAAGATAAAATCAAAAAATGCAAAGAGCAGTAGTGCAAAAGTACCTACAAATCTCATACAACATCCATCTTGGGATCCAAAAGAGGCAGTAGGCGTAAGAAATATAACTTTACAGATGAGAATGGGTATGGGAATGATGGGCGGAAGTGGCAAAGGAGATAATTTTTTTATAAACGGTAAAAGTATGGATATGAACAGAATCGATGCCATAGCCAAAAAAGATACTTTTGAAATATGGAAAATTATCAATAAGTCACCTATGGCACACCCTCTTCATATACACAATACACAGTTTAAAATCCTCTCTATAAATGGAAGGTCGCCATATCCTAGTGAGTCTGGGTTTATGGATACAGTAAGCGTAGACCCGATGCAAATCGCGTATATAATGGTGCCTTTTAGATATTATAGCGATGCAAAAGTACCGTACATGTTCCATTGTCACATACTTGAACACGAAGATGGCGGCATGATGGGACAGTTACTAGTCACATAAAAAATCAGGAGATAAAAATGAAAAATAAATTTTTTTCTAGTGGAGTAATGATTAGTTCGCTGATAGCAAATTTATATGCACACGGTGCAGATGAGGTTGGAGACAAAGGAGATATGATGGGATATGGAATGATGAGTGGTGGAGGAATGGGATTTAGTTGGTTGATATTGTTGATTGTAGGTTTTTTTGCTTATTATTTAAGGGTGCCTCTAAAGACCCTATACACTGATAGAAGCCTAGTATAGGGTGAGATTTTATAAGAGAAATTTGAAGTACTAGCCAAAGCTAATTCAAAAATTTATCTTGTAAAAGATTGCCCTATAATAGGCTTCCCTTCGGGCTTTATGAGGTTTCTTGCATACTTCGTTAGACTTTCTTGAATTAGCTAAGGCTAGTACTGCAAAAGTCTGCCTCGTCTGCAAAAAACCTCATAAAGCTATCAGTGTATAGGGTCTTTAGAGGTACCCTTGTATGACAAAAACTCAAAAAAGTCTGATAAGACATCACCAAAAGATTTACTTGATAGAAGATTTGCAAATGGTGAAATTGATGAAAAAGAGTATGAAAAGAGAAAAAGAATTTTGGAGGGAGATTAAACTCTCTCCACACTTACTCCATATGTATCCGGTATAATTTTTAAAATATCGGAGGTGATTTATGAATCACGAAAAAGAAGAAAATATTTACTGTGAAGATGACAGTTGTGTGATTGGGTATGAATTTTATACATGTCCAATGCACCCTGAGATCCACCAACACCAACCAGGCTCTTGCCCAAAATGTGGTATGGCACTTGAGAAAGAGGTAGAAGCACTTCCCACAATTTCTACAAAATATACATGCCCTATGCATCCCGAAATCATAGAAGATAAACCCGGTTCTTGCCCAAAATGTGGTATGGCACTTGAGGCAATTACTGTTGAGGCAGATGATGGGAATGAAGAACTTAACTATATGAGCAAAAGATTTTGGGTGAGTGTATTTCTCTCTATTCCTGTTTTTTTGATAGCTATGGTGAGTGATTTAGCACCAAATTTTCTATCCGGAAGTATATCTACAAGAGAGATACAATGGTTCGAATTTATACTTGCAACGCCTGTGGTGCTTTGGGCGGGATGGCCATTTTTTCTCAGAGGTTATCAATCCATAAAAACTTGGAATCTCAATATGTTTACGCTCATAGCCATAGGTGTTGGTGCGGCTTACTCTTATAGCTTGGTAGCACTATTTTTTCCTGAAATTTTCCCAGCCCTAATGCAGACAAAAGAGGGTTTGGTGCAGGTTTATTTTGAAACTTCATCGGTAATTGTAGCATTGGTTCTTTTGGGACAAGTGTTGGAATTAAGAGCAAGAAGCAAAACAAATACAGCCATCAAAACACTCTTAAATCTTGCACCGAAACAGGCTCACCGCATAGATGACAAAGGAGACGAGGAAGATGTAAGTCTTGAGTTGGTTCATGCGGGAGACAGGCTAAGAATAAAGCCGGGTGAAAAGATACCAGTCGATGGCGTTGTTATAGAAGGATTAAGCAATATAGATGAATCCATGATAACAGGTGAACCACTTGTTGTACCGAAAAGTAAAGGTGACAAGCTTATAGGTGCAACACAAAACAGAAATGGAACACTTGTTATGGAGGCTCAAAAAGTCGGCAATGATACTATGCTTGCGCAAATCGTCCAAATGGTATCGCAGGCGCAAAGATCTCGTGCACCTATTCAAAAACTAGCAGATACTGTTTCGGGTTATTTTGTTCCCGCAGTTGTACTTTCGTCTGTGTTTGCTTTTTTTGGATGGTGGCTATATGGACCAGAGCCAAGCCTTGCCTATGCAGTTGTATCGGCTGTAGCAGTACTCATCATCGCTTGTCCATGCGCATTGGGACTAGCCACTCCTATATCTATCATGGTTGGAACAGGAAGAGCTGCATTGATGGGGATACTCATAAAAGATGCTAAAACTCTTGAGACGATGGAAAAGGTAAACACTATTGTTGTAGATAAAACAGGGACCCTTACTGAGGGAAAGCCAAAAGTAACATCAGTTTTTATAGCAGAAGGATTTGATGAAAAAGATGTGCTAAGACTAGCAGCAAGTTTAGAGAGAGCCAGTGAGCATCCGTTGGCAGAAGCAGTAGTTGAATATGTAAAACAAAAAGATATATCTTTGGGAAATGTTGAAAATTTTGACTCTATAACAGGTAAAGGCATAAAAGGTGAGATAGAAAACAGAAGAGTTATCCTAGGAAGTGACAAACTTTTAAATGACTTTGATATATCTACCGAGCAGGTTATAAAAACAGCACAAAATTTAAGAAATGACGGCAAAGGCGTTATTTTTGTAGCAATAGATTCTAAATTTAGTGCATTATTGGGGATAGAAGACCCTATAAAAGAGACTTCTCTTCACGCACTAGATAAGCTAAAAGCAGAGGGAATAGAGATAGTTATGCTAAGTGGAGACAATGAGGCTACAGCAAATGCAGTAGCAAAAGAGTTAAAAATTGACAGAGTTGTTGCCAATGTAATGCCTGCAGATAAAGCAAAAGTGATCAAGCAACTTCAAAAAGAGGGAAAAATCGTAGCTATGGCGGGTGATGGCATAAATGATGCACCGGCACTTGCGCAAGCAGATGTAGGTATAGCTATGGGTACAGGAACAGATGTGGCTATAGAGAGTGCTGGAATTACGCTTATAAAAGGAGACTTGGTTGGGATTATGAAGGTTTTAAAACTGAGTCGTGCTACGATGAAAAATATAAGGCAAAATCTATTTTTTGCCTTTATTTACAATAGTCTAGGAGTTCCAATCGCAGCTGGTGTATTGTATCCGTTTTTTGGGATATTGCTTTCACCCGTGATTGCAGCAGCAGCTATGAGTTTTAGTTCGGTATCAGTCATAGCAAACGCTTTGAGATTATTACCCCGCCAGACAATATCCTGAATATTTGATGTAGCGATTTTGTTCATAATCAAGGCGGATTTTCGCAGGACTAGCTCAAAGCTAATTCAAGAAAATCTAACGAAGAGTATGGACAAAAGCACTACACCCTTCGGGGAGAACGAGATGTGGCAATCTGCACACAAAAAAATCTTTGAATTAGCTAAGGCTAGTACTGCATATTTTTT
>JALVAU010000490.1 GCA_027011025.1 Campylobacteraceae bacterium
ACTCTATATCTTTGGAATATGTATAAAAAGAGATAGATTGTTCTAGTTGGCTTATGAAATTATCTATCGAAAATAGATTTTTATTTATATTTAAACCCTTTGTAAAGAGCAGAGTCGCCTCTATGATGCGCTCAACTCTCCAGATAGATTTTCTAATCTCAAGTACGATTGGTTTTGTCTCTACTCCTACTTTTTTAAATAGAGTGGAGGCAAGCAAAGAGATGGAGCCGATAGGATTTCTTATTTCGTGTGATAAGTGAGCAGCTATCTGCCCCATAGATATAAGCCTCTCTTGTCTCTTCTCTTCAGTTATATCCGTAGCAGAAATAATAGTTTTGTTGGCTTGTTTAACTATTTTTACTAAAAAGTGCAGGTTATTTTGTTTAATCTCTTTTGAGTCTTTGTTGTTGAGTATAAGTTCAAGCAGACCTTTTGTCTTTTTGGCCTCTGAATTTTGTAAAAATAGTTTTCCATTTTCATCTATAACCCATAAGGCATTTGGTTGAACTTCTATGATTTGTTCCAAAAAGTTTTGTAAAGAGAGATAAGAGGCATTTAGCTGTTTATACTCATTTTCTATAACATAAGTTTGATTTATTAAGTCATTAAGACCCTTTTTGAAGGTCTCTTTTTCATCTGTATTTAGAGAGTTTAGTAAATTTTCATCAATCATAGGGGCAAATCTTTTTTAGCCCCTATTATACATAATTTTTGCTATTTTATAAAGTCAATTTTTGCAATATTATGTTTTATGCCTAATTTTTCAGGAGAGATACCAAGAGCTAGTCCTACCATTTGCGGCATATGTAAGATTGGGATAGAGATATCTTCTCCCATCTCTTTACTTATATTTTTTTGTTGAACATCAAGTCTTAGGTGACATAGTGGACATGGTGTAACCATAGTATCTGCATTGTTATCTATTGCATCTAACATTGCACTACCTGAGATTCTATTCGCAGTTTTTGGAGCTTGTAGTTCCACATGAAAGCCACAACATTTATTTTTGTGTCCATACTCCACGCTGTGTCCGCCTAGAGCCACTATCAGCCTATCAAGAGAAGTTGGTCTATACGGATCTTCATTTCCGTTTGATGATCCATGAACTTCATGTGGTCTGATATTATGACAGCCGTAAAATGGTGCAATATAGAGGTCTTTTAGAGGATTTTTTACTTTTGAAGCTATTGCATCTATGCCAAAATCATCTATGAGAGCATATAGAAAGTGTTTTATCTCCGAAGTTCCCCTATATTCAAGCCCCACCTCTTTAAGTTTGGCATTTACCCTGTCTCTTAGTTTTTCATCATTATCTAGTCTATGTTTTGCTGTTGCTAGATTCAGTTGGCAAGTATTGCATACGGTTACTATTGTTAAGCCTCTTTTTTCAGCATAGCAGATATTTCTTGCATTTAAGACAAGAGAGAGGAAATCATCATAGTCTTGCATATGAGAAGCACCACAACATGTTGCCTCTACAAGCTCCACTAACTCTATATTGAAAGCTTGGGCAATAGCTAGAGTTGATTGCATAAGCTCCGGAGTACTCTGTTTTGGTGTGCAACCTACAAAAAATGCATATTTTAAATTTTCCATAAAGCTTCCTTACTTAAATTTTACTGTTGATGATATTTTGATGAGTTTATCAATTTCATCAAGTTTTTCTGATTTAGGCATTTGCCAAGGCATTATTAATTTTCCATTTTTAAACATGTGTATTGCTTCGGGTACATGTTTTAAAACACCCACATTACCTTCAGAATATCTTACTAGTTCTCCCTCATCCAAGAAACCATGTTTTTTTATGGAATCTTTAAAGCCGACTGCATGTCTTGTTGCAACATTATCTTTTGCCATATTGTTCTCAAAAATTTGATTATGAAGTTTTGTAATTTTATCTATCGGAGATAACTCTTTTGGGCAAGCTTCAGCACACTCATAGCATTTTACACAATCCCAAACACCACTCCCTTCTTGATTTACAATATCTAGTCTCTCTTTCTTTGCATTGTCTCTGACATCCATATTAAATCTAAACGCTTTTACAAATGCTGCAGGTCCTATATAGTCACCATTTACCTGAACTGATGGACAAGCATAAAAACAGTTTCCACACTGAATACAATAATCTGCTTCATCTAGTTTATCTGACTCTTGAGCACTAATGATGTATTCTAGTTTTGGATGAGCTTCTATTTCGCCTACAAGATATGGTTTGACATTGCTATATTTATTCCAAAATCTCTCTTTGTCAACTACCATATCTTTTATAGCTTGTTTTATATCTTGAGGTTCAAGAACCAACTCATAGCCAAATATATCTATAAGATCAAAAACTCTCTCTTTGCAAGATAACACAGGCTTGTTGTTTACTTTTATAGCACAACTTCCGCATATACCATGTCTGCAACTTCTTCTATAGCTAAAAGAGCCATCTTTCTCCCATTTTATCTTATTCAGTATATCAAGAATTACTTCATCTTGGGCAACACTAAATGAATAACTTTCATAATAGGGAAGGCGGTCTATCTCCTTGTTGTATCTAAAAACTTTAAAATTTACTTTTTTTGTATCATATTTTTTCATAAAATGCCTCCTAATATGTTCGTTCGGTTGGTTCATATTTGCCGATTGTTACAGGTTTATAATCTACTCTTATATCACCATCTTTATCCATGTAGCAATATGTATGATTTAAAAAATTCTCATCATCTCTTTTTGGAAAATCATCTCTAAAGTGTGAACCTCGACTCTCTTTTCTTAAGATAGCTCCCTCGACGATAAAAGCTGAAAAATCAAGCATATGCCCTAACTCTATGGCTTCTTGTAAGTCGGTATTAAATATTTTAGATCTATCATCTATGCCGATATTTTTATATCTCTCTTTGAGTCCTTTTATGATCTCTTTTTGCTTTAACAGTTTCTCTTCAACCCTAAATACCCCAGCATTTTCGGTCATTGTTTTTTGAAGCTCTTTTCTTAATTCAGGAACTCTTTCAGTTCCGCAAGATGATATGAGTTTATCTATTTGTGTTTCCATATTTTTTGCATCATCTATATTTGGATCTTTGTGAGTTAAGAATTTGTCCTCTTCTAAATCACTTATGATAGTTTGCCCTACATGGCGACCATAAAAGATAGCTTCAAGTAGAGAGTTTGCACCAAGCCTGTTGGCTCCATGTACACTTACACAGGCACACTCTCCTGCTGCATAGAAGCTTTTGACATTATGTTTTATATCGTACCGCACCCTTCCATGAACATCTGTCGGGATTCCACCCATTGAGTAGTGTGCAGTTGGTGAGATAAGTATAGGCTCTTTTATCATGTCAAGTCCCAAGAAAGTCAGAGCTAAATCCCTAAGCTCAGGAAGTCTTGTCATAATTTTTTCTTTTCCAAGATGAGTTAGATCAAGATAGACAGCATCTTTATCTTTACCCACTCCTCTGCCAGCTAGTATCTCTCTTGTGATGGATCTGCTTACTAAATCTCTAGGACCCAATTCCATCTTTTCAGGTGCATATTTACTCATAAACCTTTCGCCCTCTGAGTTGATAAGCTTTCCACCTTCACCTCTAGCAGCTTCACTTATAAGTATGCCTGTTCCTGCAAGTCCGGTTGGATGAAACTGTACAAACTCCATATCTTTTAAAGGAATTCCATGTCTTGCTACGATAGAGAGTCCATCACCGGTATTTGCATGTGCATTTGAGTTTACAGCAAAGCTTCTTGCATATCCACCTGTTGCAAACATGACAGCTTTTGCATAAAAGATGCCTTTTTGTCCTGTTTTAATATTGTATGCAACAACACCGTTGACTATTTTATCCTCTTTTTCATGGTAGATAATATCTGCAACATACCACTCATCCCAAAATTCAACACCATCTCTATGAGCTTGCTCAAAGAGTGTTTGTAAAAGTGTTAAACCCGTCCTATCTTTCGCATAACAGGCTCTTGGAAACGACTGTCCTCCAAAAGGTCTCTGTGCGATAGTGCCATCTTTTTCTCTACTAAAAGCAGCTCCCATGTGCTCTACCCATCTGATTGTTTCAGGAGCACTGCTACACATAAGCTCAACTGCTTCTTGATTTGCAAGATAATCACTACCCTTGATAGTATCAAATATATGAGACTCTACGCTATCCTCTCCTTTTAGGGCTGCATTGATTCCACCTTGTGCAGCTCCAGAGTGACTTCTTAGTGGATGAAGTTTTGTTAAAACACAAACATGCTTACCACGACTCTCTAACTCTCTTGCGGCCGCCAGACCTGCTAGGCCAGCACCAACTATAACAGCATCGTAACGATGAAATGAAACACCCATAAGTTTCCCTTGAATTAAATTTGATAATTTCTTTATTATATAACTTAATATATAAAAATAAGATTTAACAAAGCTAAAAAAGATGTATTTTGCTTAAAAAACTGATTTCGTATGCTTTTTTTTCTAGGAAAGTCCTATTTTTTGTAGTTTTAGGAGTGCCATAGAGGCTATAGTTATAAGTTGCTTAATGTCTCAGTAAAAAAGTAATTTCTCGAAATCTTTTAACTTAAACAAGAGAGTATCTGGATAATTTTTTGATTTTAGCTCTTTTGAAAAACCACTTTTTGAAAATAGTATAAACTTATCTATCTCTAGATTTGCAATTTTGCATTTATTTCTTAAAGAGTTTAGAGTATTTTTGCAAATTTTACTATTTTTCCATTTTGCCTCACCGGCAATTTTTTGTTGTTTAGTTATTATAAAAAGATCTATCTCTATGTCTTTATCCCAATAACTTCCATATGATATTATGCCTTCTT
>JALVAU010000491.1 GCA_027011025.1 Campylobacteraceae bacterium
GCAATTATACTATTTCTTTTCTTTAAATTTAAGAAAATAGTTGTAAAATGTCTGACTTTAATTATATTTAGGAATTTTTTGAAAAACTTTAGCGAAGAGAAAAAAGGCACAATTTATGCTATTTTAGCATTTATCTTCTGGGGATTGGTTCCCATATATTTTAAGATGGTACAATCAGTAAATCCTATTGAGATTTTAATCCACAGGATTGTATGGTCAGTTGTTTTTCTCACTATTTTAGTCATTTTAACCAAACAAATTTCTGTCCTTAGGAGTATCTTTAATGATAAGAAAAAATTAAAAATTCTCTTTATAACATCTTTTCTAGTCTCGTCCAATTGGCTTATTTTTATTTGGGCGGTTACAAATGACAAAATCACGGAAGCAAGTTTGGGTTATTATATAAATCCAATTGTAAATGTAATTCTAGGTATAATTTTTTTTAAAGAAAAACCAACTAAATTTCAAAATATAGCCATATTTTTTGCAACACTTGCCATATTAAACGAAGTAATATCATTTGGTTCAATTCCATTTGTTTCAATATCATTGGCATTAACTTTTGGTTTTTATGGTATGTTCAGAAAGAAAATTTCCCTCCCATCTATGGCAGGTTTATTTATTGAAACATTGATTGTTTTACCATTTGCATTGGGTTATTTTGCATATCTTGTCTATAATCATGAAAATTCTTTTATTTTCCCTTTAAATTATATATCAATACTTCTAATATGTGCTGGGCTTATTACCGTTATTCCTCTTTTATGGTTTAATGCGGCTGCAACAAGAGTTTCACTTGTAAAACTAGGCTTTCTTCAATATTTTGGTCCTACTATAGCTTTTTTACTTGGAATTTTTGTCTATCATGAACCATTTGGTACAGAAAAATTATTGACTTTTTCTTTTATATGGATTGCTCTGCTCTTTTTCTCCTTTGATGGCAGGTATAAGAACTCAAAGAGAAATTTTTAAGGCAACAGAGACTCAAGGTCCACACACCATAAAACTAAGGAGAGTGGAACTTTTCGAAAAAATAGTACCAGAGATTAACTTTATATTCAAAAAAGTAATAATGCTACAATTTGTAACGAGATGAAACAAATATGCAATTTTTTATATTTTCTTAGGAATTTCAATTAAATCTAATTTTTATGAATGTATAATGATTTCATGTTGTTTTTAGCATTAGACTTCTTGCATAATTCCTTGCAGACAACAAGAGGTTATGCAAGAAGTCTAACTCTAAACTCCACAAAAAAATTTAAAGGATTCATATGAAATCAAAGATTGCTAAAATTTCAATGGCTGCTATAGCAGTTATAGGACTAAGTGCATCAGTTGCAAATGCAGACACGTTAAGTGATACTAAAGCACAAGGCTACCTAAAATGCGGTATAAACTCGGGTCTTCCTGGTTTTGCTTCTGCGGACTCAAAAGGACATTGGACAGGTATAGATATAGAAGTTTGTAGAGCTGTTGCAGCAGCTGTTTTAGGAGATTCTACAAAAGTTAAATTTACTTCACTAAATGCTAAAGAGAGATTTACAGCACTTCAAAGTGGTGAAATTGATCTACTTTCAAGAAATACAACATGGACAGAAACAAGAGACGCTTCTTTGGGATTGAACTTTGCCGGTGTGAATTTTTATGATGGTCAAGGATTTATGGTTCATAAATCTTTAGGTGTTAAAAGTGCAAAAGAGCTTGATGGTGCAGCAGTTTGTGTACAATCAGGAACTACAACAGAGCTTAACCTAGCTGACTACTTTAGAAAAAACGGTATGAAATATAAATTGGTTGCTTATGATGCAAATGACCAAGTTGTAAAAGGCTATGAAAGCGGAAGATGCGATGTTATCACATCTGATTCATCTCAACTTTACTCATTAAGAATCAAACTAAAAAATCCTAGTGGATCTGCTGTACTTCCTGAAATTATCTCAAAAGAGCCATTAGGACCGGTTGTAAGACAAGGTGATGACAAATGGTTTAACATAGTAAAATGGTCTTATAATGCAATGGTAGCAGCTGAAGAAGCTGGAATCACAAGCAAAAATGTTGATAGTATGCTTAAATCAAATAATCCTACCGTCAAAAGAATACTTGGTGTTGAGGGAAAACTAGGTGCAAACTTAGGTTTGAGTAAAGATTTTGCTTATAACATCATCAAGCAAGTTGGTAACTATGGTGAAGTATTTGATAAAACCGTAGGTATGAATTCTCCTCTTAAAATCAAAAGAGGTTTAAATGCTCTTTGGACAAAAGGTGGACTACAGTACTCTCCTCCATTTAGATAAAATCTTCTTTCATTTTAAGATTTTGGGCAGGATTTTCCTGCCCTACTCTACTAAAACATAAAGGAAATAAATGTTTGCACTTTTAAGAGATAGAAAAGTAAGAGGTATCCTCTTTCAGCTACTTACTGTTATCGGTTTAGTTGCATTTTTGTGGTATATTGGCACAAATACAGTTCACAATATAGAACAAAGAGGCATCCAGACAGGTTTTGGTTTTTTAAATGGAACAGCAGGTTTCGCTATAAATGATACGCCCATAGCCTATAATGAAACATATACACACGGGAGAGTATTTTTAGTTGGCTTACTAAATACTCTGATAATCTCATTTGTAGTTATTATACTATCAAGTCTTTTAGGCTTAATAATCGGGGTTTTAAGGCTTTCAAACAACTGGCTTATCGCAAAATTATCTTCAGCCTATATAGATTTGTTTAGAAATATACCTATACTCTTGCAAATTTTATTTTGGTACAATGTCGTCTTGGCAACACTACCGAGTCCTAGAAAAAGTATAGAATTTTTTGGCTCTATATTTATAAATAATCGTGGGTTTTATGTTCCAAAGCCAGCTTTAAACTCCACAACCATATCTATGATAGTTGCTGTTTTCTTAGCCATTATCATCATATTTTTTCTAAATAGATGGTCAAACAAAAGACATGAAAACACAGGTGAAGAATTTCCTGTTTTATTGACAGGTATCGGGCTTATTATCGGCTTGCCTATTATCGCATACTTTATTGGTGGAGCAGATATGAATCCATCATATCCTGTCTTGAAAGGTTTTAACTTTAGAGGTGGAAAAACTTTCTATCCGGAATTTCTAGCCTTGGCTTTTGCTCTTACTATCTATACTGCAACATTTATAGCAGAGGCAGTAAGAAGCGGTATAGAAGCGGTGAGCAAAGGACAAAAAGAGGCTGCAGCCTCGATAGGATTATCTGGCTATCAGGCTTTGAAACTAGTGGTTCTTCCCCAAGCTATAAGAATTGCAATTCCTCCTACTATAAATCAATATTTAAATATTGTAAAAAACTCATCTTTGGCAACTGCCATAGGATATCCGGAGTTAGTAACTGTTTTTGCAGGAACTTCACTAAATCAAGTTGGTCAAGCTATTGAGATCATCTCAATGACCATGCTTGTTTATCTTGTAGTTAGTCTTGCTGTTTCAGCACTCTTAAATTGGATAAACTTTAAAATGAAAATTAAGGAAAGATAGAAATGGCTGTTTATAATAAAGTAGAAACCAGAGAAGCACCATTGGGTTCAAAAGGTATCTTGCGCTGGTTAAGAGAAAATCTCTTTTCATCTCCACTCAATAGTGCAATGACGGTACTAGGAATTGCTATACTACTTTGGATAATTCCACCTTTCATAAAGTGGTCAATCATAGATGCAAATTTTGCAGGGCACACAAGAGCAGACTGTACTGGAGATGGAGCTTGTTGGGTTTTTGTCAAAGCAAAGCTTAGTATGTTTATGTATGGATTTTATCCCGAAGCTGATAGATGGAGAGTGAATTTAGCTTATGCCCTATTTTTCGTGGTAATTGCAGCTTTTAAATTATTAAAGAAATCTGGCATTAAAATTCTTATAGCAACTCTGTATTTTATAGTTGCTTTCATATTGATAAGAGGCGGATATTTTGGTTTGGATGTGATAGACACAAACAAATGGGGTGGATTGATGTTAACTATCGTTATCTCTGCTGTTGGAATTGTTGGATCTTTCCCAATAGGCATACTATTTGCTTTCGGTAGAGCATCTAAACTCCCTATCATAAAGAGTGTGAGTGTTACATATATAGAGTTTATCAGGGGCGTTCCTTTGATCACTATACTATTTATGTCATCTGTTATCTTACCTCTATTTTTTCCAGAGGGAGTAACATTTGATAAACTGCTTCGTGCACTTATTGGTATCACATTTTTTCAAGCAGCTTACATCGCTGAAATCATTCGTGGTGGGATGCAGGCGATACCAAGCGGTCAATATGAAGCTGCCGATGCTGTGGGATTATCATACTGGCAAAAGATGCTTTTAGTCATACTGCCTCAGGCTCTGAAAGTTGCTATACCTAATCTAGTTGGCTCATTTATAGCACTATTCCAAGATACTACGCTAGTGTTAATCATAGGACTATTTGATCTGTTGGCTATGGTTCAACTCACAGGTAGTGATTCACATTGGTTGGGTTTTGAAACTGAGGGATATGTATTTGTAACGATAATATTTTGGGTATTTTGCTATAGCATGTCTGTATATAGCAAATCGCTTGAAAAAAGATTTAACACCAATTTAAAATAGGAAAGATAATGGAAAACAAAGAAGATGTAATAGAAATAAAAAATTTAAATAAGTGGTATGGTGATTTTCATGTCTTAAAAGATATAAATCTAAATGTAAAAAAAGGTGAGATTATCGTTGTAGCTGGCCCTAGCGGCAGTGGAAAATCTACACTAATAAGATGTATAAATTATCTAGAGCAGTT
>JALVAU010000492.1 GCA_027011025.1 Campylobacteraceae bacterium
AAATAGAGGTCAAAACTCAGCTCGTGGAGGAGCTATGGCTGCTACACTATATAGTAAAAATACCTTTACAAGAGATAGACTAAAAGATTCCCAAGTGTTTGGAGGAAACAATCTAAATAGAACAACATGGGAAGATGCTACTGATTTGACAGCAAGAGTTTTAAAAAAGATTATTGACAATGATGGACCTGACCAAGTGGCATTTAAAGCTTTTGACCATGGCGGTGGTGGTGGTGGATTTGAAAATACTTGGGGAACAGGAAAACTGTTTTTCACTGCAATCCAAACAAGATCAGCCGCTATCCATAATCGCCCTGCATATAACTCTGAAGTTCATGCAACAAGAGAGATGGGCATAGGAGAATTAAATACAAGTTATTACGATACTGAACTCTCGGATACACTTTTTGTAATAGGCGCGAATCCTTATGAAACACAAAGCAATCTTTTTATAATGCACTGGGCACAAAATCTTCAAGGTGCTACCTCAGATGCTAAGAAAAAAGAGTTTGACAAAGGAGAGACTGCCGATGCAGCTAAGATCATCTTTGTTGATCCAAGAATAACTGCTAGTATAACAAATTCTATTGCTTTAGCCGGAGAAGAAAATGTTCTTCACTTAAGGATAAAACCAGGGACCGATGTCACTTTGATGAACGCGCTGTTTTCTTACATTCATGAGCAAGGATGGGAAGCAAAAGATTTTGTCAAGCAACATACCCAAGGATTTGAAAAAGCTGCAAATACAAACATCATCTCTCTAAGTGAAGCATCAAAAGTTACCGGTGTTAGTTCAGATGATATCAAAAAAGCTGCTGCTTGGATATCTAAACCTAAAAAATCAGGGCATAGACCAAGAACCGCTATTTTTTATGAAAAAGGCGTCATTTGGGGTATTAAAAACTATGAAAATATAGCCTCTATCGTAAATGTTGCGATTCTAACTCAATCAGTAGGAAGAGTAGGAACCGGAGTTTGTAGACTTGGTGGCCACCAAGAAGGATATGTAAGACCTCCAACGCCAAAAGGAATGCCTAGTAGAGAAAACTTGGTAGTAATCGATGCTGAAGCTGCGGAAGGAAATTATCTTGCATTTTTTGCATGGGGATGTAATCCGTTTGTTGATTCAATAATGGGCGAAAGACTCTCAGGTGCCTTCAAAAGAAGAAGTGAAATTGTAAAAAAAGCAATGAGCAGAAATATAGGAGCCGATAATGAAACTATGGCTGATGCCATATATAGAGCATGTAAGTATGATGGAGGTCTTTTCTTTATAGATATAGATATATATCCTACCTTTAAAACTGAAGTTGCTCATGTCTCTTTCCCTGCGGCAACTACTATGGAAATGAATCTAACATCTATGAATGGAGAAAGAAGAGTAAGGCTCTCAGAAAAAATTGTTGATGCCCCGGGAGCTGCCAAACCAGATTGTTTAATAGCTGCTGCTATAGCAAATGCTCTTAAATCTCTTTATGAAAAAGAGGGCAACTCTGAAATGGCAAAAAGATTTGAAGGGTTTGATTGGAAAACTGAAGAGGATGCTTTCAACGATGGATTTGCAGGACAAGGGGCAAAGATGGATTCTCAAGGAGGATCAACAGGAGCTCTTGCAAGTTACGAATTACTTAGAGCAAATGGAAATAATGGGGTTCAAAACCCTATAGTAAAAGTTAGCAATGGCAAACTTGTAGGTACAAGAAGACTATATACTGATAATAAATTTGGTACCAAGTCAGGCAAAGCTATGTTTAAGCCAACTGCTCAACCACCTATGCCAAGACAAGTTGCCAATCAAATGAAAAAACATGAATTTTGGGTAACTTCCGGTCGTCTAAATGAAGTATGGCAGTCAAACTATCATACTTCTAGACTACCGATGCCAAGCACCAGATGGCCTTTAGCTCCTATACAAATCAACCCAAAAGATGCCAAAGAAAAAGGTATACAAAGTGGAGATTTGGTAATGCTTTACAATGATTACGGAAGCGTAAGAGTGGTTGCTTATGTGACTGATTCTACAAGAAGTGGAGAGCTTTTTATCGCATTTGGCTTTCCTAACTCCCCTGCGAGCAATATAGTAACTGATTTTGTTGATCCTGATACTAAAATTCCTTTTTACAAAGGAACAGCAGCAAGCATGCGAAAGATAGGAAGAATTGAAGATGTAGCAAACTCAATGTCCTTTAAAAGTAGAATATAAAAAATATATAGGCAAGGAACACAAATTACTTGCCTATATATCTTTCAATTATTAATATTTTTGTGAAAATTACCTATATTAAAAAAATGAATATCAAAATAACTCATAATAACTACTCGAACTATTTTAAATAGCAAAAAAGCTTTGCAAAGCATATACCAACAATTATCATAAATTTTATTTCCGTATTGCCTAAGAGATATTTATATTAATATATCTTGATATATAAGTAGTATTGTGATACAATTCTAAAAAAGGAGACGAATTATGGATATATTTCTTAAAACAATAGGTGCGATAAATGACGAAACCAGGATAAAAATTCTAAAGTTTATAGATATCAATGGCGAAGTTTGTGTTTGTGATATAGAAAATTCCTTTGATATGATCCAATCAAGAGTCTCAAGGCATCTAAAAATCTTAAAGGATGCAGGGTTTTTAAAAGTGAAGAGAGTCGGAAGGTGGGCATATTATAGTATCAGAGATCCTTTGGATATTTTTCGCCAAAACATACTAAAAGAGATAGGATTTTTAGATATAGAACTACCAACACTAAACAAGGAGTGCATAACAAATGATACTAGCAAGTAGTATATTTTTAATCACACTTTTGTTTGTGATATGGCAACCAAAAGGTTTGCAAATCGGCACAACTGCCCTCATGGGTGCGGTTGTTGCTTTTGTGTTTGGTGTTGTCAGCTATGATGATATTTGGGTGGTTACAGGCATAGTTTGGGATGCAACACTGGCATTTGTCGGTATTATTTTACTCTCTATGGTTTTAGATGAGATTGGCTTTTTTGAGTGGTGTGCCATAAAGATGGCAAGATTATCAAAAGGAGACGGCAACTTGATGTTTGTTTACTCTTTGTCTCTAGGCTCTTTTGTATCGGCACTTTTTGCAAATGATGGAGCAGCGCTTATCTTGACACCGATATTGTTGGCTAAAATGAAAATTTTAAAACTAAATACAAAGACTATTTTAGCATTTCTTTTAGCAGGTGGATTTATCAGCGATAGTGCATCTTTGCCGTTTGTATTTTCAAATCTTACAAATATAGTAACTGCCAACTATTTTCATATCGGTTTTTTGAATTATTTGCAAAATATGTTTTTACCTTATATAGTCAGTACGATTGTCTCTATCGTTGTTTTGTGGTTAGTTTTAAGAAAAGATATACCAAAAACCATAGATGTTGATCTATTGCCAGAGCCTGATAGTGTTTTAAAATCAAAAACTCTTTTTAAATTTTCTTGGTTTTTTTTATTGCTTTTGATAGCAAGTTATTCTATAGGTGATTATTATGGTTTGCCTATTAGTTTGTTTGCATTGGGTGGCGGACTCCTGTTTTTGGCAATCGCAAGTTATACTAAAAATGCAAAAGCATGGCTGACTATAAAGAGCGCTCCATGGCAAGTTGTTTGGTTTAGCATAGGGCTTTATATAGTTGTATATGGACTTAAAAATGCAGGTTTAACAGATAGTTTAAGTTTGATATTAAAAGATTTAAATACAAGAGGGGACGCTGTAGCGGTTATTGGCACGGGTTTTATAAGTGCATTTTTGAGTGCTATTATGAACAATATGCCAACAGTTATGATTATGGATATAGCACTAAAAGATATACCAAATCACGCTTTGGCTTTTGCAAATATCATAGGATGCAACCTAGGGCCAAAGATGACTCCATTTGGAAGCTTAGCGACACTTTTATGGCTACATGTACTAAGTAAAAAAGGTGTAAAGATAGGCTTTTGGCAGTATAGTAAATTTGGTCTGCTTGTCACTCCTCCCATACTGCTTGTAGTTTTGCTAACATTAATTTAAGGAAACAAAATGGATAAAAAAGTTTTAGTTATGTGTACTGGAAACAGTTGCAGAAGTATCATCGGCGAAGCACTTATAAATGCAAATTTAGAAGGTGTGAAAGCTTATAGTTGCGGTGTAAAACCCTCCGGCATTGTCAATCCAAATGCAAAGAGAGTTTTAATGGAAAATGGCATATGGGATGAGTCATATCACTCTAAAAATTTGGATGAGGTGATAGATATACCTTTTGATTTGGTTGTTACAGTGTGCGATAATGCAAAAGAGACATGCCCTATGTTTCCAAAGGCTGTAAAAAAGATACATGTAGGTTTTGTTGACCCTGATGGCAAAGAGTATGATGCCTTTTCAAAGACATTTTATGAGATTAAAGAGACTTTATTACCAAAAGTCGAAGTTGCATTGAAGTAGGTTTATGGAACAAATACTTGTAAATTATGTGGAAGCTTACGGGGCAGTTGCGATATTGGCATCATTTTTGATTGGCGTCTTAACTTCGCTTGCCCCTTGCTCTATCGTAACACTTCCTCTTTTAATAGGAAGTGCCGTAACGCTTAGTGATGATTTAAAACCCAAAGAGAAGAAAAATTTTATATACAAATACTCTTTTTTGTTTGTGGTTGGGATTGTTATAAGTTTTTCTATTTTGATGTTGCTTGTCTCAAAGATTGGATTTATGTTAAGTATCGCTCCATCTTGGGCTTATGTCTTGGCGTCATTAGCATCATTTGGAGTTGTCATTTACTC
>JALVAU010000493.1 GCA_027011025.1 Campylobacteraceae bacterium
TCTTTTTAATTAATATTTCTGTAAAATGTATAAAATTTATTTACGAGGCGATAATATTGAATGAAATAAAACAAGCTATTAATGATTGTGAAAATCTGAAAGATTTAGAACAGTTTAGATTGTCATTGTTTGGGAAAAAAGGTCTTTTTGCAAAAGAGTTTGTAAAAATGAAAAGTTTGCCAAATGAAAAAAAACGAGATTTTGCACAAAAACTAAATGCTGATAAAGAATTTTTTCTAAATTTATTAAATGATAAAAAGATGATTCTAGAATCTATTGCAATAGAGCAAGAGATGAGAGATGAGAGCGTAGATGTTACTCTTTTTAATTCAACACCTACAAGTGGGGCATTGCATCCTGTCATGGCAACAATGGACAAGATAATTGAGTATTTTTTAAGTATGAATTTTTCAATCCAAGAGGGTCCTTTAGTTGAAGATGATTTTCATAATTTTGAAGCACTAAATCTACCGAAATATCACCCTGCAAGAGATATGCAAGATACATTTTATTTTAAAGATTCTATGCTACTTAGAACTCATACTAGTCCAGTTCAAATAAGAACTATGCTAAAAAGCGAACCACCGATAAGAATTATATCCCCGGGTGCTGTTTTTAGAAGAGATTATGATTTGACTCATACACCAATGTTTCATCAAATTGAAGGTTTGGTAGTAGATAAAAATGGTGCAGTATCATTTGCAAATTTAAAATATATATTGGAAGATTTTTTAAAGTATATGTTTGGTGATGTTAAGGTTAGATTTCGTCCATCATTTTTCCCTTTTACGGAGCCTAGCGCAGAAGTTGATATAAGCTGCATATTTTGCAAAGGAGAGGGCTGTAGAGTCTGTTCCCAAACCGGTTGGTTAGAGATTTTAGGTAGTGGAGTTGTTGATCCAAATGTTTTTAAAGCTGTCGGCTATAAAGATGTCAGCGGATATGCATTTGGTTTAGGTATAGAGAGAGTTGCTATGTTGCTACATAAAATACCAGACTTAAGATCGCTATTTGAAGGAGATTTGAGACTATTGGAGCAGTTTAGATGATTATTACAAAAGAGTGGTTAAACGAATGGATAGAGATAAAAAATATTGAGACAGAAAAAATAGCAATCGAATTAAACTCTATAGGACTTGAAGTTGATAGTATCCAAAAGATAAGGATGCCAAAAAATGTTGTTGTTGGGTTAGTTACATCTTGCCAAAAGCATCCAGATGCAGATAAATTAAATGTATGCCAAGTTGATTTGGGTGAAAAAATAGAGCAAATAGTATGCGGTGCAAAAAATGTTGCCATTGGGCAGATGGTTGCAGTAGCAAAAGTAGGTGCAATTTTACCCGGAGATTTTGAAATTAAAGAGGCAGTTTTAAGGGGTGTTGATTCAAACGGTATGATCTGCTCCTCAACAGAGCTTGGGTTACCAAAAATCAACGACGGTATTATGGTGTTAGATGAGAGTGTCGGAGAGTTGATTCCCGGAAAAGAGTTAAGTAGTTTTCCTCTCTTAAATGATGATGTCATTGAGATTGAATTGACTGCTAATAGAGGTGATTGCCTGAGTATTCACGGAGTTGCAAGAGATCTTTGTGTGCCTTTTGATTTAGAGATAAAGCCAATCAGGATAGAAGAAGAGGGTGAAAATCAACTAGGAATAGGAAGAGTTTTAAATGTCAATGTTGGAGAAAAGATTAAGTCTTCCTTTGTCTATAAGGTATTTGATAATAAAGGTGTAAAATCAAATCTTCTTATTGATTTAAGACTTGCTTTAGTTGGTGAGAGTGATGAAAATGTGATTAATAAGATTTTGACTTACGCAACATATTGTACAGGTGTTTTATTGCGGGCTTACAAGAGTGATGTTTTTGAGCAAAAAGATGATAAAGCATTTGTGGTGCTAAGAAAACAGAGCAATAATTTAGATGCTGTTTTAGGTAAAAAAATTGTTTCATTTGTTGGTATTTCTCAAGAAGATGATAGTGTGGCAGACGAAAACAGTAGTAGAATTATTGTTGAAGCAAATTATTCAAATCCAGATATTATTTCTGAAAATACATATGATAAAAAGTTAAATTCAGATAGGCACCTATACAGATCTACCAGAGGTAGTGAGTCTGATTTGAATTTTGGTATGAATTATTTAGTTGATATACTTCGAGCAGATAGTGATATTATGATATATGCAGGAGATCAGCAAATTACACAAGATTATGACGATGTGGTTATAAATATTCATTTAGATGATGTAAATAGTATAATTGGTGAGAAAATATCAAAAAATAAAATTGTATATATACTAAAAAGTCTTGGTTTTGATGTTGTTTTCAATCATGAACAAGAGACGATGAAAATAAAAGTTCCTAGATTTAGACATGATATTAAAAATAGACAAGATATTTGTGAAGAGATTGTCAGGATGGTAGGAATTGACAATATAAAAGCAAAGCCATTGATTTTTGCACAAAGTGCAAAGCATAATGAATCATATATAAATTTTAGAAAAAGAGAATTATATAGATGCAAAGCGGTACAAAGTGGCTTTTTTGAATCGCTACATTTTATATTTGATGATAAAGCAAGAAGTATAGATTTTGGATTTGAAACAGTTTTGCCTAAACTAGATTTGGCGAACCCTATAACAAGTGAGTTAAATTCTTTGAGAATCTCTTTGATACCAAATATATTGGATTCTATAAGTAAAAATATTAAATATGGCAAGAAGTCTGTTCCTCTTTTTGAGATTGGAACTGTTTTTAATCAAAAAAGAGAAGAGAGTAGAAAAATATCTTTTGTTTTTAGTGGTGAGAAAGATTTTGCAAATATATCTAATCATGGTAAATCAGATGAGATTGATTTTTACTCTTTTGCAAGAATGATTTCAAATATAATTGGAAATTTTGACTTAAAAGTAGATGAACCAAAAAATAAGTTATCCAATCCTTACGAGTATGCAATTGTACAAAAAAATGGAGATGACTTAGGTTATATTTCGAGACTTCACTCTAATGTTCAAAAAGAGTTTGATTTGTATAAAACATATATTTGTGAACTAGATTTTGATAAATTACCTTTTGATAAAAAGATCGTAAAACCTTATTCGAGTTTTCAATCAATTTCAAGAGATTTGAGCCTTTTAATTCCAAAAGATATGCCTTTTTACAAGATTAATAGTTTTATAAAAAATCTGAATATAGAAAATCTAGTAGAGTTTAATGCCATTGATGTTTATAGAAGTGAAGAGCTAGGGGAAAATACAAGCCTCACTATCAAGTTTAATTTTCAGGCATCTGATAAAACTTTGAAAGATGAAGATATATCTGAAGCTATTGATCTTATCTTAAATTCACTAAAAAAAGAGTTTGGTATAGATATAAGATGAGTATATTAAAAGTCTCTCCTAAAGGGAATTTCAATCAAACTATATATGACATAGCAAGCGATAAGTCTATCTCTCACAGATGCGCTATTTTCTCTCTGCTGAGTAATAAAAGTTCTACTATAAAGAATTATCTACGAGCAGAAGATACGATGTGTACTCTAGATATTGTTTCAAAGCTTGGTGCTAAGATTTATGATGATGGAGATATTATCACTATAACACCACCTCAAAGCATAAAGGAACCGGCAGATATACTTGATTGTGGCAATTCAGGTACAGCTATTAGATTATTGATGGGCTTCTTATCTTCTCAAAATGGTTTTTTTGTCCTTAGCGGGGATAGATACTTAAATTCAAGACCTATGAGAAGAGTGGCGGATCCTTTGAGATCTATAGGTGCTAATATAGACGGAAGAGATAACGGAGAGTTTGCACCTATCGCCGTAAGAGGCAATAATTCTTTAAAATCTTATAGTTTTACAAGTCAAGTAGCTTCGGCTCAGGTAAAAACCGCTATGATTTTAGCAGCACTTGGTGCTAAAGCGGTATCTATATATAAAGAGCCTGTGATAAGTAGAAATCATAGTGAAAAAATGCTAAAGGCCATGGGAGCACAGATAGAGATAGATGACACTACTTTGAAAATCTATCCTCAAAATACTCCATTAGAGCCTTTAAAAATTGAGATACCTAATGATCCGTCTAGCGGTTTCTTTTTTGCTGTTATTGCTTCGATTATGAAAAATTCACAAGTAAGACTAAAAAATATGTTACTAAATAACACCAGAATAGAAGCATATAGAGTATTGGCACAAATGGGTGCAGATGTAGAATTTATAAAAACTGATTCAAAATATGAAGATGTGGGCGATATAATCATCAAAAGTGCACCTCTAAGAGGTGTTGAGGTAAGTAAAAATATAGCATGGCTTATAGATGAGCTTCCTGCCCTCTCTATTGCATTTGCTGCTGCAAAAGGCAAGAGTATAGTAAGAAATGCAAAAGAGTTAAGAGTAAAAGAGAGTGATAGAATCTCTGCGGTAGTTAAAAATTTAAACAAATGTGGCATATGTGCAAAAGAGTTTGATGATGGCTATGAGATAGAAGGTGGAGAGTTTAAAAGTGCTAAAATACAAAGCTATGGAGATCATAGGATAGCTATGAGTTTTGCTATGATTGGTGCTTTAGTTCCAATGGAGATAGAAGATGCCGAGTGTATTAAAACATCTTTTCCAAATTTTATAGAGTTACTTTCAAAAATTATAAATATATAAGGACAAATATGGAAGTTGAATTGGCAAAGCATTATGGATTTTGTTTTGGTGTAAAAAGAGCTATAGATATAGCACAAAACTCAAG
>JALVAU010000494.1 GCA_027011025.1 Campylobacteraceae bacterium
TTCACAGATAGATAAGATAAATAAAGAGTATTTTTTAAAAGAGCAGTTAAAACAGATACAAAAAGAGCTAGGAACTGACAACCAAAGAGATGAAGAGATAGAGGAGTATAGAAAAAAACTTGAAACCAAGAAAAAATATATGTCCGAAGACTCTTATAAAGAGATATCCAAGCAGATAGACAAACTCTCAAGAATGCATCCTGACTCAAGTGATGCAAGTATGATCCAGAGTTATTTAGATTGGGTTATTGAGATACCTTTTGAAAAGGTAGCCAAGAAAAAACTTGATATATTAGATGTTAGATCTCAACTTGATAGAGATCACTACTCGCTTAAAAAACCAAAAGAGAGAATCGAAGAGTATTTTGCCGTAAAAGAGTTGATAGCAAGAAGAGGCATAAAAGATAAAGATGCAAAAGGTGCAATTTTGTGCTTTGCAGGACCTCCGGGTGTCGGCAAGACATCTTTGGCAAACTCAATAGCAACAGCACTTAAAAGAGAGCTTATTCGTATAGCTTTAGGTGGGCTTGAAGATGTAAATGAGCTAAGAGGTCATAGAAGAACTTATATAGGTGCTATGCCTGGACGGATAGTTCAAGGACTCATAGAAGCAAAAGAGATGAATCCAGTTGTTGTTTTAGATGAGATAGACAAGGTCGCAAGAAGTTATAGAGGTGATCCTACGGCAGTATTGTTGGAGATCTTAGACCCGGAGCAAAATAATAAATTTAGAGACTATTATCTTAATTTTAATCTTGACTTAAGTAAAGTGATATTTATAGCAACCGCAAATGATATAGGTTCTATCCCAGCACCCCTAAGAGATAGGATGGAGTTTATATTTTTAAATTCATATACACCTCAAGAGAAGTACGAGATAGCTAAAAAATATCTCCTGCCGCAAGAGTTAAAAAAACATGGCTTGAAAAATTCCGAAGTCTCTATCACTAAAGCTACTTTGGAGAAAATAATAGCAAACTATACAAGAGAATCCGGCGTCAGAAACTTAAGGAGAAGACTAGCAGAAGTCTTGCGAAAATGTGCAAAAGAGTTACTAATCGATCCGTCTATCAAAAAGATATCTGTAAACCAAAAAAATATAAAAGAGTATTTAGAGAAGACAGTATTTGAGATAGAAGAAAAAGACAAAGAAGATCAGATAGGTCAAGTAAATGGTCTTGCATGGACGAGTGTAGGCGGAGATGTGTTGAAAATTGAAGCTATAAAGATACAAGGTAAAGGAGTTTTACAACTTACCGGCTCTTTGGGTGATGTTATGAAAGAGTCAGCAAAGATAGCCCAAAGTGTTGTAAAAGTTTTGATAGATAATAAAAAATTAGATATTCCACTCTCTATAATTCCAAAATCTCCAGCAAACAAAGAAGGAAACACACAAAAAGTAACCCCTAGTGATGTGTATAGAAGATTTGATTTGCATATACATGTGCCAGAGGGTGCAACTCCAAAAGATGGCCCAAGCGCAGGGATAACAATGGCAACTGCGATAGCCTCTATACTCTCAAACAAAAAGGTAAAAAGTTGTGTAGCTATGACAGGGGAGTTGACACTAAGTGGAAAAGTACTGCCTATTGGCGGTCTTAAAGAGAAATTGATAGCGGCTTTTAAAGCCAAGATAGAGACTGTTTTGATACCAAAGAAAAATTTTGATAGAGATTTAGAAGATGTTCCACTAGAGGTAAAAGAGAAGATGAAGTTCATACCCGTCACGAAAATAGAAGAGGTTTTAAAAGAGGCATTGGCATAAATAGTGAAAATGAGAGTATATTATGACGATACTGATGCAGGAGGTATCGTCTATCATGCAAATTATTTAAAATTTTGTGAAAGAGCTAGAAGTGAGCTTTTTTTTGAAAGAGGGGAGATGCCCACTATCGGAGGAGCTCATTTTGTGCTTAAGCATATAGATGCGAGATTTTTAAAGTCTGCTAGATTAGGCGATATGCTTGAAGTCTTCTATGAGATAATTGAGCTAAAAAATGCGTCTATGAAACTCTACCAATCTGTACACTTGGGTGACGAAAAGATTTTTGAGATGACTTCTGTCTTGGTGTATGCAAAGGGTGGAAAGCCTATAAAGATAGATGAACACATGAGAAAATTTCTCACATCCCTTCGTCACTGAGAGCTTCTATAGTATATCTTTTTGCTGACATAATAGCTGTGTTGTATTTTACCTGATTGTTGATAATTTCTTCAGAAAACTTTCTACTCCTGTCTTGTAAAAAGTATCTATTGTAAAGTAGATCTATGCCTAAACTTGTAGAATAATTTACCCAATTATACTCTATGTCGCTTCCTAAAAAATCATTTGAAATTGTAATTTCCTGATTTACTTCTCTTATAGAATTCGCTAACAATAGAGACTTTCTGTCCTCATACTGGGTAAGCGTGAGTATCATGGGATTGTAATTTATTTGAGTAGATAGCAAGTTGTATGGTTTCCTGTCATATACTCTTAGCTGAGAAGCCAAAAGACTTGTTTTGACAAGAGGAAGATTTAGAAAAATAGAAGAATTATCTAGCTTTTTATTCCATTTTAAAATCTTTTTAAAATTTATATTTGATTTTTTAAACTCTTTAATATACACTATGCGTTTATCACTCTGCTTTATTTCACTATTTAATTCACTGGCTATACTGCTATTGTCAGAAAAAATAGCTACTTTACTTCCGGCATAAAGTAGAAGCTTATCAATTTGTTCTTTATAGCTGATACCGCCAAATATGACATTTGGGCTAGGATTTTGTATCTTGTCTATATTTACCGTTGGTATATAGATGGTCAGTTTTTCTGAATTTTGCACTACTATTTTGGCTCCTTTTTCTGTTAGTGGAGCTATGACATATCGGTATCCATCTTTTCTTAGCTTGCTTAGTGCTTCAAGTATAGAGTTTTCACTCTCGTCATTTGTATTATAGATTTTTAGATCAAAGTTATATTTTTTGTATAATAGATATGCCATAGTAGAGTTTACAGTACTTATCGCATATCTTCTGATCACCTTTTGAGGTACAAGCATAGCTATTTTTATATTTATATTATTCTGTTTTTTTAGACCAAAAATTGAGAGATACTTGTCATATTTGCTCTGTATATCATCAAATTGTGAATGATTTCTATATACACTCAGAAATGAAAATATTTTACCCTTTTTCAGCATAGTCTCCAAACACTCTGTATCACACTCTTGCATGCTTAGATTTATAAATATATTTTGAGCTGGAGGTATGGAGGAGATGATTTTGTCTTGTGCATATATGGCATTTATACAGATAAGTATAATAAAAATGAGTTTCATAATAGTTGTTTAACCTTTAACATATCGGCAAAAACCTCTTTTTTTGCCGATGGATTTCTTAATAGATAACTTGGATGATAAGTTGGTATCAATTTTGCATCCCCATACTCTAAAACTTCACCTCTTATTTTAGATATAGACATACTATAATCATCACTTAGATGATGATAACTTGTAGAGCCTAATGCTACGATAATTTTTGGGTTTATCGCAGCTATCTGCTCTAGTAGATATGGTTTACATGAGGTTGCCTCCTCCAAGGTGGGAACTCTGTTGTTTGGCGGTCTGCATTTGACTATATTTGCTATATAGACATCCTCCCTTTTTAAGCTCAAGACATTTTCTATAATTTTTGTTAAAAGCATACCGGCTCTTCCAACAAAAGGTTTGCCACTCTCATCTTCATTTGCCCCCGGACCTTCACCTATAAACATAATCTTTGCATTTTTGCTACCCTCACCAAATACAACATTTTTTCTACTCTTGGCAAGAGGACATAGATGACACTCTTTTGCCTCTTTTTCAATCTCATCTAAGCTTTTGATTCTGTTTTTTCTTATAGGTGTATTAGGTTGTCTATAATCTCTAAAATACTCGAAACCGAGTGAACGATACTGATATAGCAACTTTAGCAATTTTGTTTTTTCCATTTGGAATATTATCTAAGAGGGAGTTAAAACCTAATTAATATCTGCTATAATTTTGACTTAGGATGGATAATATGTTGGAAAAAATTGAAAAATTATTGGAAAAACGAGATATCTTGCTTACAGGCGGCGGTGGAGTAGGAAAGAGTTATCTTTGTGAAAAATTGGCAAAAAAGGCAAAAGCAGAGTCAAAACAGGTTGTAGTTTTAGGAAGTACAGGCGTTAGTGCTGTAAATGTAAATGGTCAAACAATTCATAGTTTTTTTGCTTTTGGTATATGTAGTTCTCTTCAAGAGTTGAGTAAGCACGACAAATATGTGAAAAATAGACTTGGTGAAATTAAAAAAATACTAAGCAGATGCGATTTGCTCATAATCGACGAGATTAGCATGGTTTCGTCTTCGCTCCTGGATATGATTCAATATAGATTGAGAAATGCCGGCTTTAAAGGGAGAATTCTATTTGTGGGAGATTTCTTTCAGCTTCCACCGGTTTTCAGCAAAAAAAATACCTCTGTTTTAGACGATAACGGATATGCTTTTCAGAGTAGTGCATGGGAGTTTTTCAATCCTCTCATAGTGGAGTTAACCATAACAAAAAGGACAAAAGATAGGGATTTTTTCAAAATACTAAATAAAATAAGATGGGCAAATGTAGATAAAGAGGTGATAGACTACCTAGGGAAGCTAAGGAAAAACAGCTCTCTTTTAGAAAGTGATGCAACAGTCCTATTTGCTAGAAATGCAGAAGCAGATAG